>NZ_JAMOKJ010000010.1:0-52470 GCF_023656595.1 Coprococcus intestinalis
AGCCTTTGCATTGCTGATGAATACCTTTATGAAATATGCTTCTAAAGAATATGTTTATATGCCTCCTACCTGCTCCTGTGCAACAACAGCCGCACCTGCAGCGGCTGCCGGTGTCGCATTTCTCCATGGCCTGACTCCTCAGCAGATCAATGATATGCTGTGTACAGCACAGGTTCAGATGGCCGGCGTAGTATGTGATGGTGCAAAACCTTCCTGCGCTACAAGAATGTATGTTGCCCTGTTTGGTTCTTTGCAGGCTATGATGATGGCAAAGGAAGGCATCCGTGCTACAAATGTAGAAGGCTTTGTTCATAATGATTTGAAGGTTACGCTGGAAAATCTTTATCGCCTGCAGCATGATGTTTTACATAACAAAGTGGATGCAATCCTGTGGGATATTGTAAAAGAACAGAAGGTTATTCATTAAGAAGCGTCTTAGGTAGATTCCGATTTATCCCGATGCAAATATAGGCAGTGTTTGATTCTTGCCAAACTGCGACTGTAAACCAACTGCACCTTGTGCTACAATAAGCTTGTAAGACAGGTAAGCATATTTTAGGTCAAAGTAAAGAGAGGGCTGTCGCTTTAACGAATGAATTTTCGTGAAGCGGCAGCTTCCTTTTTGCTGTTTTAAGGATAAAATCCATCAAAAAACGCTTTTCATTGTTACAGGCTATTATTAAAGACGCACTTTAATAAGCCATTTTTGATGGCTTGAAAAATTGTTTTGATAAGTCAAAATTTAGGCACTTTTTATCGGAAATAAATGTGTTCCGGTTCTTCCATTTTGAATCTTATTATGCAGTTTGTTTATGTTGCTTGCCATGGCAAGCAACGTGCTCTCTGCAAAAACATTTGCATTTCCTTTGCTTAAATATCTACGGAACTGCATATCCTGTTTTAAATTTCCAAAGGAGCCTTCCGCCTGTATCCTTCGGTTTGTCCTGAAGAGAATCCCTTCTTCTGAGAGTATCCGGTCTAAACCTTCTTTTCTATGTTTTAGAAATGTTTTCGCAACCTGAAGTGTCTTTGTCCGTTCTTCCAAATGGGTTTTGCAATTATTCCCTTTGATGCATTCGCTTTTGTAAGGGCATCCATTACAGTCCTCACATTTATAAATCGTTTTTTCGCTTACATATCCTGTTTTGCTTTTTGAGTGGCGGATATGATCTACACCTAATTTTTTACCATTTCTGCAGGTATAGATATCTTTTTTTACATCATACTCCATATTTTCTATCTTACCGATATCATTTTTATATTTACGGGTCTTGGAAATCTCATAGTTCGCAGGTTTTATATAAGAAAGCTGACCATTTGCTTCTAGAAAGAGATAGTTTTCTTCACTTTCATATCCAGCATCTGCTGTTATGTTTTTATATTTGAATTTCAAATGCTCCTGTGCATCTTTCAAAAAAGGGATCAACGTTGTGGTATCAGTAGGCTGGGGACCTATGGTAAGCCATGTGATGTATTCAGAATCCACGCCATGCTGAAGATTATAAGCAGGCTTTAACTGTCCGTTTCCCATGGCATCCTCCTTCATTCGCATAAAAGTAGCATCATGATCTGTCTTTGAATAACTGTTGCGTCCCGCACAGATATGTATCTGCTGGTTATATTTTTTGAGCCGGTTCAAATAACTTTCAAGAGTTTCAATGCTCTTTTGAAGCGGCGTTTTTCTTTTCCCAATCCCATGCACAAACACTATATTTTCAGTTTCTTTTAATGCATACAGTTTTTTGCGGAGCTTCTTTACATGCTTTATTTTTATTGTATTTCCATAAACGATTTTTATATCATAAAGCAACTCACACTCAGCTACAAAATCAGCAAGTTTCTGCAAAAGTTTTGCCTGGTTTTTTGTTACTGCCTTCTTCCAGACGAAAGTATACTTATTGGCACTGGCTTCAATTTTTGTACCATCAATAAAAATGGTCTCTCCGGAAATTTCCCCCATGCAAAAAATGGATTGGATGCATGTGTAATAGAAGCATGTAAGCCTTTTTATCCGCCACAGTTGATTATTCAAGATGAGTTGCATCTGATATCAGGCCCATTAGGTACAATCTATGGCGGTTATGAAACCATTATTGAGGATATGTGTTGTCTTGAGAAAAATGGAAAGAAAATACATCCGAAATATGTAGTTTCTACGGCAACTATAAAGAATGCGGGAGAACAGATTAAATGCCTGTATGCAAGGGAAAACTATGCCCAATTTCTCCCTAGTGGATTCGACACTAGAGATGCCTATTTTATTCGTGAGATTCCTCTTGTATCTAAAGACTTAGAAGACTTGACGGAGGATGATATTACAGAACTACTGGAGAAGGGTGAGAAGCCTTTCAGACAGTATGCGGGTATCTGCGCAAGTGGACAATCTGTTAAGACTACTTTAATCAGGCTATATTCGGTTCTTTTACAAGAGGCTTTTATTTTGTCGGAAGATCCTAAGTACCAGGATTATGTTGATCCTTATTATACCCTGGTTGGATACTTTAACTCAATTCGCGAGCTTGGTGGTGCGGTACGTTTGCTGGACGACGATATTAACAGCAGACTTAAAGTATTAAGAAAAAAATATAAGAATGCAAGGCAGAGATTTTTAGGATTTGACGGTAAGAAAGAAATTACTTCTAGAATTCCATCGTATCAAATTGCTGAAATATTGGAAAAGCTGGCGGAACCATTTGATCCATCCAAAGAAAGACAGAGTTGCTATGACGTGGTTATTGCTACAAATATGATTGCAGTAGGTATGGACGTAGATAGATTGGGATTAATGGCTGTTGTAGGTCAGCCAAAGCAGAACTCGGAATATATTCAGGCAACAAGCCGAGTGGGAAGAAAATATCCTGGAATTATTTTTACAGTGTATAACCCATATAGGCCAAGGGATTTGTCTAACTATGAAAATTTTGTTGGATTTCATTCTCAAATGTATCGATACGTCGAAGGTACAACAGCTACGCCGTTTGCTGCAAGAGCTAGGGATAGGGCTCTTCATGCTTTAGTAGTAGCGATGTTAAGACTTCAAACGGAAACAATGGCTGGAAACAAAGGAGCTTCTAATATTCTGTCAATATCTGATGAAGATTTTGTAAAGTATCTTCCTGTTTTTTCTAAAGCAGACTATTGATTGTATTTATATTAAGTTTTCAGCAACAATGTAACCATTGAAATTACATCTGTTTTTTGATATGATTACTGTCAAAGAGAGGTGTTTATAATGCAGATTTCAAGCAGATTTACAATGGCAATCCATATGTTTGCCTGTATAGATACATTTTCGGATCAGAAGATGACTAGTGATTTTATGGCAGCAAGCATTGGAACTAATCCGGTGATTGTTCGTAAAATATTGCAACAATTAAAGGCTGCTGGTCTTATTGAAGTTGCAAGAGGGACAGGCGGTGTGACAATTACCAGACCATTGGAGCAGATTACATTCCTTGATGTGTATAAAGCAGTGGAATGTGCACCAGATGAAGAACTGTTTCATTTTCATGAGAATCCCAATCAGAAATGTCCGGTAGGAAAGAATATTCACCATGTTCTTGATAAGAGACTATTAGAAGTACAGAAGGCAATGGAGGAAAAACTTTCAGAAATGACACTTGCTGATGTGAAAAAAGATATTGCAGTGTATACAGAGGAAGAGTAGCCTACAGAAGGTTTCGGATGAGTGATTATATCATCACAATTTCCGGAACCTTTTCGTTTTTCATAATCAATGTAAAATCTTCAAAAGGAGTTGTAACAAAAAAAGTTACAAAAAGTTTGATGTAACTATTGACATTACATTAAACTGATGATATTGTATAGCCACAAGATGTAATAACCATTGTTACAACATACCAAGGAGGTAATTTAAAATGCAGAAAGTAGTAGAATTTTTACAGAAAAACCCGGTTCAGTATTTAGCAACCGTCGGAAGAGATGGAAAGGCAAAATGCCGTCCATTCATGTTCTGTTTTGAGCAGGACGGAAAGCTTTGGTTCTGTACTAACAACACAAAGGATGTTTACAAGGATATGTTAGCAAATCCTGAAGTAGAAGTATCAGTATCTTCCCCTGAATACGCATGGATTCGCCTTCATGGCAAAGCAGTATTTGAGGACAACAAGAGTGTAAAGGAAGGATGCATGAACAATCCTATCGTTAAGGGACAGTACCAGACAGCAGATAATCCTATTTTTGAGGTATTCTATCTTGAAAATCCGCATGGTTTAATCGCAGATTTCTCTGGAAATCCACCTTATGAATTTTAAAGATAATTAACAGAAAAAATTACAGTCTTCGGGGCAAGGTGTAATTCCTGACCGGCAGTATAGTCTGCGAGCAAAAGCTGATATGGTGCAATTTCATAACCGACGGTAAAGTCCGGATGAGAGAAGATATGATAAAACAAGTCCCGCAGGGAATCCCGTCCTGCGGGCTGTTTTAAATTCAGGCAAATCTCACAAAAAGGAGATTTATGAGTAACAATACAGCAACTATTAAAACAAAAATGGATTATCTTAAACTTCTGGTGGATGAAATTCATTCAACAACAGTTGCAACGATAGGTTCAGATGGACATCCTCAGACAAGAATCATAGATATGATGTACTATGATGAAGAAGGTGTGTATTTCCTTACAGCAAAGGGAAAAGCATTTTATGACCAGTTAATGGAGCAGCAGTATGTGGAAATATCAGCAACGAGAGAAAAAATTGCAGTGTCTCTGCGTGGAAAAATAAAGAACATCGGAAAAAAGAATCTTGATATTATGTTTGAAAAAAATCCATATATGAAGAAAATCTATCCGGGAGATACGAAAGACGCAATCGAAGTGTTTCGGCTGTATGAGGCACAGGGAGAGTATGGGAAAATCCAGTGCCAGAAAGCCTGTCATCCAAAGACTTACGATGCAAAAGACCTGTTTCGTAAAATGGATAAAGCAAGAAGAGACTGCCTGATTCCATCAGAACTTGTACCAAAATGTCCGGTGTGTGGCGGCAATATGGCTATGAATCTCCGTTGTGATAATTATTTTGTGGAAGATGAAGCGTGGCATGAGGCAGCCGACAGGTATGCGGGTTTTCTGGAACAGAATAAAGATAAAAAGGTAGTTCTTTTGGAACTTGGAGTTGGATTTAATACGCCGATTATTATACGTTTCCCTTTTGAAAAGATGGTGAGGGAGAACTCGTCTTATAGTTTGATACGCCTGAATATGGATGAAGCGGTAGTTCCGGAAAGCTTCGGGAAACGTGCAATCGGTATTGGCGGTGATATGGCAAAGGCAATTACTGATATAAGGGGGCTGGTATTATGACACAGGATGAGCGAAGAGAATATCTGATTCAGTATCTTTTAAAAGAAGAAATACCGTTTGGCAGACAGAACATTCCTACGGATAAGCAGGGGCAGGAAAATCTGCTCCGCTCACTTATGAACGTCAGACCGCCAAGACCAATCAGTAATGATTTTTTGAAAATACAGGATGAGTATCTTACAGAAAGAAATATAGAGCGTGGAATCACAGATATTGATACGCTTGCACCTGTAAAATCCGATTCGAGATTATATATCTGGCAGGGGGATATTACCACTTTGAAATGTGATGCGATCGTGAATGCGTGTAACTCACAGATGCTTGGTTGTTTTTCACCGATGCATGCCTGTATTGATAACTTTATTCATACTTATGCTGGAATGGAACTTCGTTTGAAAATGCATGAAATTATGGCAAAGCAGGGGCATGAAGAAGAGACCGGTAAAGCAAAGATAACATCGGGATACAATCTTCCGACAAAATATATTCTTCATACGGTAGGACCTATTATACAATGGAAAGTCACAAAAGAAGATGAAGACCTGTTGGCAAGCTGCTACACAGAGTGCCTAAAGCTTGCAGCTGATACTGGTGTGGAATCTATTGCATTCTGTTGTTTGTCTACAGGTGTATTCCGTTTTCCACAGCAACGAGCTGCCGAGATTGCAACGAACACTGTAAAGCAGTATCTTAACAAAGACAGCAGAATAAAAAAGGTAATCTTTAATGTGTTTAAGGATGAAGATTTAAAAATATACAGTGGATTGTTATAAGCGTCTGTTGAAATATCCGATAAATCTTATTGTACTGTTACTGCCTGAGAATGTGATTTATATTGGAATCCGATGTTAAGTGAAAGACTGGTGAGAAGAACGAGAATATTATTAAAAAAAGTGGACAGTTCACCAATTGGGGGCTGTCCACTTTTAATATAGAATCCAAAAATTAAAATGAATCTTTTTATCTAACATTTTCTATTATGAATGACATAAATTTATGTGCTACATTACTCAATCGTTCATAGTCCTGATAAATGAAAGCAATCTTCTTTTTGTTGTTTACCTATAATAACGATTGGAGTAATCGATTATAGACACTGCAATCAAAAAAATCTGAAAATATATTTATCAACATTACATAAAAATGTGTAGATGCACATAAAATGGGAATACATATTGAAATGCAGGTCGTTCTGTGATAGAATCTCATTACTAAAAAGTGTGCAGATGCACGGAAATGGGGAGCGTAACGATGGAGATTAAAAGAGACGTTTACCTACAGCAGCTGATCGAGCGAAAAGATAATGGAATGATAAAGGTGATTACCGGCATTCGTAGATGTGGCAAATCCTTTTTGCTGTTTACCATCTTTAAGAGATACTTACTGGGGAACGGCGTTGATGTTGATCATATTATTGAGATTGCATTGGACGGTATTGAAAATGAGGAACTAAGAGATCCCAAGGTATGCTTCAAGTACATCAAGGATGCCATGAAAGACGATGGCAAATACTATCTGCTTCTTGATGAAGTGCAGTTTATGTCACGATTTGAGGAAGTGCTGAACAGCCTGCTCCGCATGAGCAATATTGATGTGTATGTCACCGGAAGTTATTCCAAGTTCCTGTCCAGCGACATTGTGACCGAGTTCCGTGGCAGAGGTGATGAGATTAGAATCTATCCTCTCTCCTTTGCAGAGTTTTATTCTGTCTATGACGGCGATTATGATGATGCCTGGGATGACTACATGATCTACGGAGGATTGCCGCAGATCGTAAGTTTCCAGAGCGAACGACAGAAAGCGGACTATCTGAAGAACATCTTTGCAAATGTCTATCTGAGGGATGTTATTGAAAGAAATAAGATTCAGAACGTGGATGAGATTGGGATTTTGGTTGATGTGCTTGCATCTGCAATTGGCGCACCGACCAACCCTTCAAAGATTGCCAATACATTTGCCAGTGAGCGCCAGATGACTTATGCTAATAAAACCATCTCCAAGCATATCGACCATTTGACAGATGCCTTTTTGATTTCCAAGGCAAGCCGATACGATATTAAGGGCAGAAAGTATATCGGTGCAAATCTGAAATACTACTTTACTGATCTGGGACTGAGAAATGCACGTCTGAATTTCAGACAGCAGGAGCCTACTCATATCATGGAGAACATTGTTTATAACGAGCTGCTGATCCGTGGCTACAATGTTGATGTGGGTGTCGTGGATATCTTCGATAAGGATAAAGAGGGCAAACGTGTTCGCAAGCAGTTGGAGGTTGACTTTGTGGTGAATCAAGGAAACCAGAGATACTATATCCAGGTTGCATATGACATGACTTCGGAAGAAAAACAGACGCAGGAGTTCAATTCTCTGCGTAATATCCCGGACTCTTTCAAGAAGATCGTCATAGTAAATGGCAGCAAAAAGCCTTGGAGAAATGATGAAGGTTTTGTCATCATGGGAATGAAGTATTTCTTGCTGAATGCGAATAGTCTGGAATTTTAAGTCGATTTGAGTTGTTGCTGTGGTGTTGTTCTATTTCAAAAAAGAGTGAAATGATATAAATAAGGCCACGGCTGATTTCATGTTGGAACAGCCGTGGCTCAGTTTATTTTTTTATCCGTACAAACGAGACTGTTCCGCAGATTATGTAGAACAGACAGAGTACGATTCCGATAGTGAGAACATACGAGAATAAAGATGAACCTAAGAACGAGATAAACAAAAGTTTGTTGAATTAAAAATGAAATTTTCAAATACAGAAATGCAGTGATGCAGACATATATACACGGTAATTTACCAGTTTTTGAGGGATTTAACCATATGCAGTATCAAATTCGCGACCCGGAAGGGTTTGCCAGAATGCTGGAAACGATTATTGAGACAGGAAGATTACCCAACCCGGTTGTTAAGAAGCAAAGTAAGATAACTTCAAGTTTTGAGGGATGACAAGCGGATCAGTATGATATTAATTGAAAATGCGTATATGGTTGATTGGTGTGTGCGGTAATATACTATATTCAGAAAAACTATTCAGGAGGGTGTTAGTGTGAGAAAATCAGATTGGGCAAAATGGTTGATCGTGATTCCGGCAATGCTAGGCATTGTGTTGGTAACCTATGTGGATCGTATAACAGATATCTGGGGATTTGGTGCATTTATCTGCCAGCTGATTGCGATTTTAGAATTGGCTTATGGTATGCGAATCGCGATGCTGGCACAGAGTAGAAAGAAGTCCTACCGGTTAACACCGGAAGAACGACATGAGTATGCACAGTATTTATATGAGAAACAATATCAACGTTACCCTGCTGTGGCGAATCAGATGCTTTTGGTTATGGCAAGGATGAGTATACTTCTTGACAATTATGAACGGGCTACACAGGAGCTGGAAGATATTTGTATAGATAAATTTAATCCGGCACAGTTGAAGGTGTATTATTACCTGAAAGTGGTTACAGCAGTAGTGGCAGGAGATACAGAAGGGCTTCAAGAGAGCCAGATGCGTTATGCAGGGATTCCGGATACTAAATGTGTATATCCGCCAGAAGCTGAGCTTGCTGAGTGGATAGAGCAGAGAGATACAGTGC
The DNA here is from genome assembly GCF_023656595.1 of Coprococcus intestinalis. Classification (NCBI taxonomy): domain Bacteria; kingdom Bacillati; phylum Bacillota; class Clostridia; order Lachnospirales; family Lachnospiraceae; genus Coprococcus; species Coprococcus intestinalis. The sequence continues at coordinate 8,914 of NZ_JAMOKJ010000010.1, forward strand.
AGATGGCAGAAGCACTGAAAAAGGCAGTGCCGGATGAGAAAGAGCATCCGGTACGGATCAGTATCATTACTTTGATTCTTGCATATAGTACCTTCTTTTACGGATTGTGGTATGGTATAAACCGTGATATGGGATATGAAGTGAGATATCGTTTCGCAGAAATATCGATTGCTGTTATTACAATCAGTCTGGCGATTCTTTTAATCTGGGGAATCGTAAGCTTGTACAGACACAATTGCCAGGCATTATCCATACAGTCTGGTAAAAACAGAGTGGCATTAATAATCATTTTTGGAGCTGCTGCGATATTTACACTTTTGATTATTGGAATGAGTGGTCTGAGTGTAGTGTTCGGAATGGATGGAGAGGAGACGGTGACTGGTCATGACAGCAAATATACGTATATAACCGTGCAGGAGGATTATGGCGGCGAGCGGAGATATCGAACCAATAATCCATTTGTTATGCAGAGTATGGATGGTCTGTGGTGGTCTTCGGATTCTTCGGATATAATGGATGCTGAAGAAGATAACGAAGAATCATCGGATGCGGATACAGAGGATTTCCCAGTGACAGAAGATACTCAGAACGGAGATGTGGTAGAAGCTTATGAGGCAGAAGGACAGCATGATGGTCTGACGATTCAGAATGCGATGCTGGCGGTCTATAATTATCTTCAGGAGAATAATGCACTTCAAAATATGGACTTCAGTTACACTGCGAATGCAAAAGGAGAAGTCTATGGTATTGTCAGTGAAACGCAGGAAACAAAAGATGGTAATACGGTAAATGTAAGATATTGTCTGTATGACAACGGAGCGAAGACGGATGCGGATGGTAATTCTTGCGAAGAACTGGTGTTAGAAAAAGTATATCCAGACGGTAATTACGAGACCGAATTGGTAGATTTTTATCTGGTAAATACGGATACGATGCAGGTGACAGATGAACAGAAGAATACGTGGTAAAATAAATTCTGGGGAAGTAGGTGCATTATATGACAATGGGAGAAAGAATAAAACAACTGCGAAGTGCAAATGGGTTTACACAAGAAATGCTTGCAGAAAAAATGAATGTGTCCCATTCGGCGATTGCAAAATGGGAAGCGGCAAACTAAAATTATTCGGATTGAAAAATCGGGATTTGATGAATTAAACTAGATGGCAATTGATGGAGTAACAAGTTGTATGAGAATTCGAGAAGTTAACAAAAATAAAAAGCAGTTTATATCATTATTGTTATTAGCTGATGAACAGGAGAGCATGGTTGATTGCTATCTTGAAAAAGGAACTATGTATGTGCTTGAAGACAATGATGTAAAAGCTGAATGTGTTGTCACCGATGAAGGTAATGGAATACTTGAAATCAAGAATATCGCAGTCAATCCGGAAAATCAGGAAAAGGGCTATGGCAAAGCATTAATTGATTTTCTTGCCAATAAATATGCGGATGAATATTCTGTTTTGCAAGTTGGAACAGGTGACAGTCCATTGACGATACCATTTTATGAAAAATGTGGATTTGTTCGTTCTCACAAGATTCCCAATTTCTTTACCGATAATTATGACCACCCAATTTATGAGGACGGTGTACAGCTAATAGATATGGTATATTTGCAAAGACATATATAATTTCCAGTTTGCAGGGATGATAAGCGGTTCAGTACGATATAAATTGAATATAGAAACGTAAAGACTATTTATCGTAAAACAGTAAATGGTCTTTTTTGTACCTTTTGGGGAGCGAGTAGAGATTTATAGCCGGAAATCTATGTTTTGTCATAATCTGTGAAATAAGATGGGTTAATTCTTCGATTTACATGTTTTTTAAAGTGTAATGGCATGGTATTATGGTACTTATAAAGAACCTATTATGTCTGTTGGAGAGAGCGGTGAAAAGTTATGAAGCTATTATTTAAACAACGGTTGTTTTCATGGTTTGACAGCTATGATATCTATGATGAAGCAGGCAACACTGTTTATGTAGTAAAAGGTCAGTTGTCCTGGGGACATAAACTTGTAATTTATGATGCCTATGGAAATGAAGTAGGAATGGTTGTTCAGAAAGTACTTACTTTTCTTCCTAAATTCGAAATTTATAAAAACGGCAGTTATATCGGATGCCTGAGCAAAGAATTCTCATTTCTGACGCCACATTACAATATTGATTACAATGGATGGCATATTGATGGAACCATTATGGAATGGGACTATAGCATTCTTGATCGAAGCGGTTATTCAATTGCACGGGTTAGTAAAGAATTGTTTCATATGACTGATACATATGTTATTGATGTGCAGGATCCAGGAAATGCATTGGATGCGCTGATGTTTGTGCTGGCAATCGATGCAGAAAAATGTTCCAGAAATTAAATAGTTGATCTTGTTACTGTAATTATTCGGAGGATGAAGCATGGGATTATTCAAAAAGAAAATCGTGAAAAAAACATATGACAGAGAACATATGAAACCAGTTATTCGTGCAAGCATTTGTACCGGGGAAGAAGTTGAAAAAGAATATTAGACATCTTCTGGGTCGTGGATGGACGCCAGGTATTCGTCTGTAAGCTTATAGGGAAAAAGGAGTTATTTTATAAAGGTGATGAAAATTACTTACATTAACCACAGTGGATTTTTAATTGAAACTAAAGATTGCTACTATATTTTTGACTATTATAAGGGTGAATTACCACTTCTTGACAAGAAAAAAGAAGTAATTGTTTTTTGCAGTCATTTTCATAAGGATCATTTTAATCCTGTGATTTTTGAGATCCTTGATGATATGAGCATGACATATCAGGCAATTTTGGCGAAAGATATACGCAAAAGAAAACATTTGTCAGATATGAAGATCACATATGTTTATCATGATCAGACTTATAATCTGGATAATGGCACTCAAGTCGATACATTGCTATCTAACGATAGTGGTGTAGCATTTATTGTCAAAACAAAGGAAGGCACCATTTATCATGCCGGTGACTTAAATGACTGGTATTGGGATGGTGAGCCAAAAGCTGATAACCAGAGACTTACTTCAGCATATCGTGCGGAGATCAGGAAAATCAAGGGCATGCATTTTGACGCTGCATTTGTTCCCTTAGATCCGAGACAGGGAGATCACTATGCCGATGGGATCCTGTATTTCATTAAAAATGTAGATTGCAATGTCATTTTTCCAATGCATTACTGGAATGATGCCAATGTAATTAAGCGGTTTATTACGGAATATCCGCAATATAAATCACGTATTAAAAACACAGAATGTGCAAAAGGAGAAGAATTATGAAGTTTAAGATGATTCACGAAAACTACAATGTATCAGACCTGGACCGATCTATTAAATTTTACAACGAGGCCCTTGATCTGCACGAAGTGAGAAGAAAGACTACCGATGATTTTATCATTGTGTATTTGAACAATGATGTAAGTGATTTTGAGTTGGAACTTACCTGGCTTAAAGATCATCCACAGCCATATAATCTGGGTGAATGCGAATTCCACCTGGCATTCCAGGCAGAGGATTACGAGGCAGCGCATAAGAAGCATGAAGAGATGGGATGCATTTGTTTCGAAAATGAAGCAATGGGAATCTATTTCATTGTAGATCCAGATGGATACTGGCTTGAGATACTGCCGTAAAGCTAGAGTATATTGGGAATTTTAAGAATTTAATTTATCCATATAAATAACGAAAGGCTTCCGTAGGAGCCTTTCGGACTATGGGCTTCTCAAGTTTCCGTAGTGCGATCACAGGGCGTATCGTAGCCTCTCCAAACAAGTTTGTCAAGGAGATGTAGGTCAGTTCATCCTTGCTATGGATACCTGGTTTGAAAGATTGATGGTGGAATAATAGAGGCTGTGATAGAATGAAGAAAATGATTTGATACGCTAATCGGAATTAGGAGGCTATCGGAAATGACTGAAAGAGAAAAAATGCTAAGTGGAGAGTTGTACGATCCAACGGATAAAGAATTGGAGCAATTACGCGTGAATGCACGTAAATTAGCAAGAAAATACAATTCGACAGATGAAGATGACCAAGAAGAACAAGCACAGATATTGAGGAAATTATTGCCAGCAACAGAGGAACTCCCCTATTTACAGGCGCCTGTTTATTTTGATTACGGATGTAATACGTTCTTTGGAAAATTCAGTTCTGCTAATTTTAATTTTACATGTTTAGATGTATGTGAAATACATATAGGCGATAATGTGATGATTGGTCCAAATGTTACATTGGCAACTCCTATGCATCCATTATTACCTGAAGAACGCAATATCAGGATGAGAGAAGATGGCAGTTTTTATAATCTTGAATATGCGAAACCAATAACTATAAAAGATAATTGCTGGCTGGCATCTAATGTGGTTGTTTGTGGTGGTGTCACCATAGGAGAAGGGTGTGTAATTGGTGCAGGGAGTGTTGTAACAAAAGATATTCCGCCGTATAGTTTGGCAGTTGGAAATCCATGCCGGGTCATTCGAAAAATAACTGAGAAAGATCATATGCCAGATGGAATTGAAAAGAATTGAAAAATTTGCAGAGATGACAAGAGGTTCATTTTAGTAAAAAAAATAAAATAATCACAATTAATAACGCCGATGCAGGATTTTTATAATCCTATACCGGCGTTTGTTGTTTACGTGAGAATGTATTTTATGCTTATTTTCCAAATGTATTGCTAGATTTAGCTGCAGCTTTTGCAGCCATGGTGTTGGTGGACTCAAACAAGGAAGTTGTCGGTGCGACCGGACACATCAGTATTCGTCCTGTTCCACGATAAACATTTACCAGACCCTCTCCGCTAACTGCAGATCCGACAAGTGTTTTTGTAGATCTTTCTATGGTAAATTCAAGATTAGATGACCAGCATACAGCAAGGTTTCCATCAATTTTCAGTTCATCATTTTCCAATATGACTTCAATCAATTCATCTTCGGGAACATTAGACTCCAGTGCAGCTACACCATTTCCCTGCAAACTCAGATTAAACAGACCTTCGCTACATAATACTGCTGATGAAAGGTTCTTTCTGGCTACAACTTTACTTTTTACATTTGCATCACAAGCCAGGAACATGCCATCTTCAATTGTCATTCCGGCCGAACCCCATTTTCCAATGTCTGCAAGGATAATGTATTTGTATGTCGGTTCTAATACCAGGCAGCCTTCACCAACATATTCCGGTTTAACTGCGGTTTCTTTTGTAACCGCACCCTTGAGTGCCTTTCCAAGGAAATCTCCGATACCTTTTACACCAGATGTGGCTTGTACATTACCACCCATCCACTGCATGGCACCAGCCTGGATAACAGCTGAATGGTCTTTATCAATATCAATAACAACCTGTCTTCTTCTGACATTCATTTTACTCATGAAATACTCATTCATTGCATTCATAGGTGAAACGCTGGCATCCTGCACATATTCAAGCACATGGAAGTTTCTGATGCTTTTTGCATATTTTCTGTTTTCATTTTGTAAATTTTCAATTCGCATAGCATAATCTCCCTTTGAAACATTGCTGCGGCGATGGCTTTCTTGGCAAAGCGGCGAATTAATAATGATACTCCCGAATGATGTCGGCCAGGAGGAGTGAGGATCCTGGAGACCATACACGATATGGCTGAGGGTGCCTGCGATGGCGCTAACGGACTGGGTGTTCCGTTCAAGGATAAGTTCGATAAGACATTGAAGCTTTACTCACTCATGACTACTAAGCCGGAGGAGGTTGAAGCCAGAAAGCAAAAGGAAATGGAAGAATAATTGTGAAAAGAGTGTGTGAATTATTGACTAGAGATTCTCCTGATGGTATATTTAAATTACCCAACGGGTAATTTGAAAAGGAGGGCAAACGTGCAGCTACTATACAATAACAGCAAAGTTCAGAAACAATGTACCGATTTAAAAACTGCAAAAAAGTTGTTTGGCGGGAATGCTGCATTAGCAACCAGCTTATTTGCCCGAATAAATGCTATGCAGCAGGCGAGTGTAATTAAGGATATAGTAATGATGCCGACGTTTCATTTTCATAAGTTGAATGGCAATATGGATGGATTTTTTGCTATAGATGTAAAAACGAGAAGAGATCCATGGCGTATTATTATTCAGCCATTAGATGAGAATGAAGAACCTTATGATCCTTGTAATATTGATGAAATTGCTGGTATGGTTAGAATTGTTGAAGTAAAGGAGGTAAGTAACCATTATGAGTAATTATATTGAATATAATGATAAGATTGCTTTTCATCCTGGATACTATATCAAAGAAATCATTGAGGAAAGTGGACTTTCTCAGAAAGATTTTGCAAAACGATTAGATACCACGCCAAAGAATTTAAGTATTCTGGTACGTGGGGAGCAAAGCTTATCAATCGATATAGCCATGAAATTATCTCGAATGTTAGGGACTAGTGTTGACTACTGGCTGAATCTTCAGAAGAGCTATGACGCTTTGATTGCTGAGTTTGAATCATCCAAGGAATTAGAGCAGGAAAGAAGAATTTTCAAGTACTTTCAGTACACATATTTCAGAGAGAATTTTGGATTGCCTGATCGTCCGAGAAAAACAAATGAGCAGATTAAGTGCCTGCGTGAATTTTTAAATGTTGCGTCATTATCTGTTTTCACAAAGCAAAATATGGCAGTTAGTTTCCGAAGTGCATCTGAGGATATGAAAGAGGCTAATATTGTCAGAGCAAATGCAATGGTTCAGATCGCAATTAATCAGGCACTGAAGATAGAAGTACCTAAGTTTGACAAAAAGAAGTTTGAAAAAGCTGTTGATTATGCGTTGACATTAACAACACAGCATGGAGATTTTTATCCATTGATTAGGCAGGCCTTTGAAAATGCGGGAGTAATATTCGTAATACTTCCAAATCTTCCGGGTTCAGGAATAAATGGTGCAACCAAGAAGATTGGACAGAATGTAATGCTGATGGTGAATGACAGACGTTTCTATTCAGATACATTTTGGTTTACTCTGTTCCATGAGATTGGCCATATTATTAATGGTGATTATGGAATTACGTTTGAAAATGAGCACGCTGGCCAGGAGGATGCAGCAGATAAATATGCGGAAGACAAATTGATTCCTCCGGGAGAATATGAGGCTTTCGTTAAAATGAATGAGTTTAGCGAAAATGCTATCCGCAGATTTGCTGAAAGAATTGACAGAGATCCGGGTATTGTCCTTGGCCGTTTGCAAAATGATCAGATTGTTCCATTTACAAATGTTGCACTGTCAAAAGCATTAAAACACAAATACAAAGTAATAACGTCATAAAAAAGTATATAACTTGAGGTCGTCTACCGTTTTCCGCGATAGATGACCTTATTTTTTTATAGGAAACTGCTCCTACGGAGCACTCTTGAATGAAAGATGCCCGCCGGTAGGCGGGCATACTAAAAGGACGGTTGTGGTTTAAAAGATATAAAAACCTTCTTCGCCAAAATAGTCATCATCAATATCATCAAATTCGTGAAAGAAGTAATCTATGATGCTTAAGCAGTCGCATAAATCTTCGATACTGTGATTACATCTAAAAGTAACTGCTTGTTTTAGCCTTTAATTAGCTATAGGACCGGTTACTATTCACAGTTTCTGAAATAGAAAAAGAGTATTCATCTCGTAAGAGACGAAGACTCTTTGCCACTTTCGCAGGATGCTTCGTCCGGATTCATCTACAATCTTTTTCCCGGTTTTTTCATCATGTTCAAACCTGAGATCATTCATGTCTGCAACAACTTCAATCTGGTGATTGATTTGCTTTTGTAAGACGTAATCCTATAAAATGTCTGTTATTGAGAGGGTATGGGGAGATCCCCATCAAGATAAATCCCATAGGAGAACAGGATGCCAAACGGCAATACTGTTAAACATGGGTGGATCTTGTTCTTATTTGTATCCCTCTATATAACGAAACGCTCAGAGGCTGTTTTACAGTGGGGGAAAAGAAAAAATAAAAAATTTTTTTGCATTAATGTGAAAAATATAGACGTGAAAAAATAAAATGCTATAATTAAAAGAATTGAGACAAAGTTAACTACAATCAGAGAAGAAAATGATGCACAGTTGGCTCTGACACCATATTATTATTATACTTCTTCTATTTACAAAGGAGAATGCACCAACAGCTGGGTCGGTCTGATGACAGCGAAGAATTCAGACACCCCATTATATCTTGTAAAGATCAACGGTGAGCAGGTTTATGAACTCGTTAAAAAATATCTTACAGAGGCTGATGAGAATTTTTATGTAACCACAAAATACGAGTTGCCGATTGCATCTGGTATGAAAATAATTGTCAAAAACGAAGAAAATGGATTCTCATTAAAGGATATAACAATAAATGATAAAAAAATAGACCCAGAAAAAGAATATTCCATTCTTCTTACGGATACGACAAAATCTATTTTAAAAAAAATTAATCCAAAATGTGCTATTGAGCAAATAGGGGATACAACATTATCTAGTGCATGGATTGCGGCCATGTCAAATGGGCAGCAACCGTCAGCACCAGAAGACTATATAGAGGTTGAAAAATAAAGTGCACATAGAACAAGAGATAATTAAGAGAAAAAAAATAATAATGTCATTGTTTGTCATAATTTTTATTCTTTCAAGTTTTGTTTTTGTAAAGTTTCTGTTGAATAGGATGAATACATATATTGAGGTAAATGGAGAAATCAGTATGGAATCTGTTGTCGAACAGATTCAACAGACCTATGATATGCAAGTGAGTGGATACTATAGACAGTTACATTTTGTTGAGGACTATCTGTGCAAAGAGAAGAAAATATCCCTTGAAACAGATAATAACCGAAACTTTTTTAAGGCATGGGAAAAAGAATCTGAGAGTACACTTTTATTTCTACAGGAAAATGGAAAAGCTATAACCTCAGATGGAACAAAACTGAAAGTTGATATGCCTAGTAAGCTTTTGCTGAATTTGAGAAACGGATCTAATATTGAAAAATTGGTCGCTTTTGAATTTGAACAAGTGAAAAAAGACGGTTATTTGGTAGCAATTCCATGTCAGGAATATACGATTAATGGGGAAACTTATACAGCGATTGGAACAGTGTATGATCATTCGAAATTAGACTCCATGTTAAATCTTGGAGGATATGATGGAAGTGCATATCTCTTCATGTTGGATGATGATGGAAATATTACTTATACGAACCAGAAGGATGACATTTTTTTTCGAAATTATTCATTACTGAAACATCTGAAAAGTAATCATGCTATAACAGAAAAAGAGTTTGATTCTCTGAATAAAAAGATTGCGGAAGGAAAAAAGGGAGTAGAACTTTTGGGGAAAGATAAGCCTTATTATTTGGGATATTGTCCGATAGAAAGCAACAATACGATGTTGATTTATATTGTAAAAAAAGCGACAGTAGATAATGTGTTGAAAGAATACCAGAAAACGATTGGGTTTACTACAATGCTCATGACAGGATTTATACTCTTGCTTTTTGCTGGATTATTCTACAGTATTTCCAGATTCAGTATTGCAAATCAAAAAGTTAAATTTGAAAAAAGAAACAATGAGCTTCAGGCAATGATTATAAGCGAAATGGAAGAAGCTAATAAAAATCTGAAAAAGGCTAAGAACATTGCTATTGAGGCTCTACAGACCGCTGAAAATGCAAATAAGGCAAAAACAGATTTTTTATCCAATATGTCGCATGATATTCGCACACCTATGAACGCAATCATTGGTATTATATCATTAATCAGACATAATGCCGGCGACAAAGAAAAAGTTATAGAGTATGCAGATAAAATAGCTATTTCTTCTCAGCATCTATTAGGAATTATTAATGATGTTTTGGATATGAGCAAGATTGAAGCTGGAAAAACAGTTTTCAAATATTCTGATTTTTCTATTCTGGATTTTATGGAAGAACTCAATACAATATTCCATTCACAGGCAAACGAAAAAAATCAGAGTTTTATAATCACAAAAGAAAACCTTAAACATGAGTGGGTAAATGGCGACAAGGTTCATCTGATGCAGATTTTCAGTAATCTGTTGTCTAATGCAATAAAGTACACACAGGAAGGTGGAATAATCCAGTTTATAGCAGAAGAAAGTGAGACAAACTCTTCTACATATGGAAAATATCATTTTATAGTCAGTGACAATGGTATGGGAATGTCTGCTGATTTTAAAGAAACTATCTTTGACGCATTTACTCGTGCAGAAAGTTCCGTAACAAACAAAATACAGGGAACTGGTCTGGGAATGGCAATCACTAAAAATCTGGTTGAATCGATGGGGGGAACGATTGAGGTTGAGTAGAATCCGGTGAGCCGCAAACCCTTTGTTCATAAGGGGTTCAAGGCTCTCCGTTTTCACGATTGCACACTGATTGCACAGTGCGTGGTCTTAATATAGAATAAAAAAGCGGCTTGCTGGTCGCGAGCGGGTGCTGCTTCTTGGCGGGAGGGCACCCGTTTTTTCTTTCTCATGCACGGTGGTAGTCCGCCGTGTGTTGGTTGCTCGTGTAGTTCGCGATGCTCGTCTTCGGCTCACTGTAGTTGAGGATGCCGGTGAGCTTCTTTGCGACTGCTTGGTTGGTATTGGGATACAGGTGCCCATATGTCCCAAGCGTGGTCTGTATCTTCTCATGCCCGAGCCGTTCCTTGAGGAGCAATGGGCTTTCTCCCATGTTGATGAGAAGTGACGCGTGGGAGTGGCGAAGGTCGTGAACCCGGACGCGGTGAACGCCTGCGAGGTCTGCGAGCTTCTTCATTGCACGCGGAAGCCTTGTCTTTGTAGTCGGAAGCCCGTTGTAGCTCAATACGAACTCACAGTCAGGGATGACAACGCGCTGCACCTTGCGCCATGCGGCGAGTTCGGAAAGCGTGTCCTCATCCAGATAGATGGAGCGGATTGCCGCACGCGTCTTCGGTTTCGTGAACTTGTAGTCCGACTGGTTGTGGTAATAGAGCGTTTTGGTGATGGAACAAAGCCCGGTCGTGAAGTCGATATCGCTCCACAGGAGGGCAGATGCTTCCCCAAGCCGCATCCCACTCATGAATAGGAAGAGCAGGCTGATGAACAGGTAGTGCTCGTAGTAGTCTCCCTTGTAGAGTTTGGAAATCACCTTCTCGAACTCATCAAGCGTCCAGAAGTCCACAAGCGGTTTCTGCCCACGAACGTTGCCGACCATCCGTGACGGGTTCCTTTCCGTAATACCCAATATGACGGCACGGTCGAAGGCAACGGAGAGCATTCCCTGTGTGACGCGCACGTAGTTCGGGCTATATCCTGCGCGGATGAGGGCAAGCTGCCAGTTCTGTATGTCGATTGGCTCGATGGCATCGGTAAACTTCTCGTAGAAGCAGGAGAAGTGTTTCCGCACCGTACCGGCGCGGTTCTCGAAGGTACTCTCCTTTACCTGTGTCTGATACCAAGGCAGGTAGGTGTCCTCAATGAACGTTCCGAAGGGAATCCTTTTCTGTTCGGTGGGAAGCGATTGGGAAGCAAATTGCAAAACGAGTTTTGCATATTCCTCTTTCGCTTCTTTTTTTGTCTTGAATCCGCTCCGGTATTTTTGAATCCGCTTTCCCGTGGAATGGTCGAATCCGAGATTGGCGCGGAAATAGTAGGTGCCGTTATCGGCTTTCTTAATTTGGTCGTTTGCCATTTGTCTTTACTCCTTTTTCAGGAGCGCGACCAGCGGCATCACCGTCTAAGGCAATCCCAAGAAGCTCCTCGACGGCTTCCGCCGGAACGCGGTCGAGCTTGCGTGAGGAGTAGAAGGGATAGCCCTTCTCAACCATGCGAATTTTCGCCAGACGGATGATATCGGTGGCGAAAGAGTTCCCATAGCCGAGGGCAACTAAATCTTTTTTCGTTACGGTTACCATGGCTCTCCTTTTGACAGGAAAGCAGACTACTCGTCTTTCTGACTGTATTGTAGCAGGTCAGAGCGTGTTTGTATATAGTCTGCTTCCTTTCCTTCTTTCTGGTTGTCTGGTTTCCTGTGTTTGTGGTTTTACTGTTTACGGTTTAAACCTCAGCATCGCACGCAACAGCTTCGCCTGCATGAACGACTTCATCGAGAGGTCGATGCCGTAGTCCCAGAAGCCATCCGCGTCGGTGTAGAACCCGGTGCAGAGTCCGTCCATGAAGTCGTTGAAGTAATCGAGCACCGCCCCGGCAGCAAGGGCATCTCCGCTTGTCGCGGCAACGACGGTATCGTAGTCAATCTTTGTCTTTGCCATGCGGGTCACCCCCTTCCGTCAGAATGTCCGCAAGACGGGCGAGCGCACGGGCGCGACGGTTCTGCACCGTGGAGCGTGGGAACCCCATGTCCTCACCGATACGCCTATCCGACCATCCGGCAAAATAGGAGAGCAGGATGATTGCCTGCTCCTCTGGGCAGAGTTTTTCCAGCGCATCCGCGAGGTCTTTGTCTGTCACGCCGATAGGCTTCCCGGCGGCATCGAATACGGTTTCCCGCTCCGGCACGTCCTGCCAGTCCGCAAGGCTTTCGAGTTCACTTCTTCTGAGGTCGCAGAACAGCACCTCGCGGTTGCGTCTCCTTTTGCGCTCCCTCAAAACGTCCGTCCGCGCGTTCACGAGGGTCTTCCGGCAATAGGTCAGGAACATGCCGACCACTTCGTTACGGTTCGCTTTCTCTTTCGTCATCTTTTTTTCCTCCTTTCGGTATAGGCACGATTTCCGTGCCCTTTCCTGCCAAGAGGAAAAAGAAAGCCCCGCAGCGTCGATACGCTACGGGGCGCGGGGACGGTGCCGGGAAGGAAATCGGCACCAGAATCAGGAAGAAGCGGCTGATGCTTAAAAACCGCTCCGCTACGATTCTATCCCCTCGATTCCCAACTTCCGCTTGAAATCTTTGCGGTTCTTCATTCCGATTTCCCGACGGCGCGAATTGCCGTCGTACTTCACCGGGAACCCGACCTCAACGATGCGGTCGAAGACACGTCCCCACGGGTCATCTGCCGTGGCGTTCAGGATTCTCTCGCGAAAGTCGAAGTTCGTCGTTATCACCATCGGTTTCCCTGCCTTGTAGCGTCCGTCGATAACGTCGTAGACGTGCTCCATGACGTACTCGGTGGAGCGCTGGGCACCGAGGTCTTCAAGGATGAGGAGGTCTGGGGCGAGGATTCTCTCAAGGTTCCCGGAACGCTTCTCGAAGGAGGATTCCATCAGGTTCACGACCTGCTTGATATCGGTCACGAGACAGGAGAACCCGCGCTCGATGACGGCGTTCGCGATGCAGGACGCATGGAAGCTCTTGCCCGTGCCGCGCTTCCCGTACAGGACAAGCCCCTCCGGGTCTTTTGGGTCGAAGGTCGCGGCAAATGCCTTGCAGACGGTGCTCTGAGCCGCGTTCCTGCCGTCATCGGCATCGAAGGTGCAGAAGGCGTACCTGCCGGATGAGGGGAAGCACTGCTTCCTTAGCCGTTCCGTCCTACGCCTTTTCTCCGCCCGCTCGGTTTCCTCGCGCTGCCTGTCCGCTTCCTCCCTCTGGCAGCGGCACATGGTCGGGACAAGGTGCGGCTCCTTGAAGATTCCGCCCGCCGGGAACATCCGCTCGCGTGGCTCTCCGCATTTCCCGCAGACGAGGATGCCGTCCGCGTCGCGATAGTCCTCGCCCGGCTTCCGTCCGTCCTGCTCCTTGGTTTTCGTTACGTTTTCACTCATTTTACCTCGTCCTTTCTGCGTTACCCTGTCTGAGAGCCTGTCTACGGGACTTTGTGGTCTTGTTCGGGCAGTTACTGCCACATGACATTTAGCGTGTCATAGGCAGGCTCTCAGGCATTCTCAGGGGCATTTCTAGTACATGTTCTCGTCGATATATCCCTGAGCCGTCTCCCGGTCACAGCCCCATTTCGCCATGACCTCCTCGACGGAGGGGATTTTCCCGACCGCATTGGCCTTCGGTTCCGTGCGTGCGGGAGGGGTCGCGGCCTTCGGGTGTTCGTTCCTGTCCCAGACTGCGGCGAGTTTCTTCCAGTCATCGACGGGCTTGCCGGAGTTCGTGCGCCAGCCGCGTCCCTCGTTCACATCGAAGAAGCGGTCGGGGTCAACCGCGAATCCCATTTCTGCGAAGTGCGAGCGGACTTCCTCCCTTGTCGGGATTCCAGAATCTGTCGCTCCCTCCCCATCAGCCACAGCTGTAGATGTAGATGTATTCTTATATCTATCATCTATATTCTTAGGGTGTGACGCAATTTTTACAGCTTCATTTTCAACCTGTGCAGATTGTCTACCTGCGCTTTTACCGTCTGCGTCAGTGTAAAAACCGGTGTCAAAATCACTGTCAACTTTTACGTCAAAATTGACGTCAACTTTGCTGTCAAAGCTGTCAACTTTTACACCGTCAATTTTTACAGTGTCAACTTTCGTGCCGTCATCTTTTACGATTTTTCCGCCTTTTGGGGCTGGAAGTGCTGGCGCATATTCCTTGCGGTACTTGATAACGGAGGGGCGGCTCACTCCGGTCTTCTCGGCAACCTCGGTATTCGTGGCTTCCGGATGCTCGGTAAGGTATGCGAGCACTTTATCCTTCTTCACCTGACGGGTTCCCTTTCCGTTCTTACGGGCGCGCTCCGAAGCCTTGCGCACGCGGTTTCCCTCGCGCATCGCGTCAATTGCCGGGACGTTCTGGTTGAACTCCCAGTCCGCGATGGCGTAGATGCCATCCTCGCAGATGACAAGGCCGAGCTGTACGAGCGGCTGCACGCATTGCCGAAAGGCGGGAACGGTCTTCTTGGTGACCGCAGCAAGCATCTCGTCGGTGTAGGGAACGCTTTCGTGGAGAAGGAGCTTCCCGGCGCAGCCGCATTTCACCGCAAGCGATTGTAGACGGGCGAAGACGGTGTAGATGGAGTCCGCATTGTCCATCGCGTCGATGAGTAGGGCTTCCTGCGTGTCGAAGAACTCACTGTAGTCCCTGCGCCACGCTCCTCGGAGCTTCATTGGTACACCTCCGGGGTCTTCTTATCGCGTTCGGCTTCGGAGTAGGCGAGGTGGTCGAAGGGCGGGAACCTCGCGACAACCGCGAGGGCATGAGTGTACTTGGCTTGATTCGCCCGGTAGCCGAAGGAGGAGAGCATTTCCATGACTTCGGTATCCGTGAACGTGCCGTCATCGGTCACGATGGTGAACGTGCCGTCATCGTTTTTCGTGACCGTCCGCGTGTGGATTTTAGCCAGGGCGAGGACGAGTACGGTTGCGGAATCCCCATTCGGCTCATGGTCGATGAGCGTCATCTCAGGTGTCTCGTAGAAGTTCAAGGGGATGTAGTAGTAGTAGCTGCTGAAATCCATGGTGCTCCTTTCTGCTTGCAATCTGTGATTATGTTTTACTATATCTGTCCTGTTTTGTGGACTTTTCCAGTCAGATTTCATGCTTCTTTCACAATTAGACACGCGTTTTCAGATGGTTCTGCCAGATTCGCGTCCCGTGCGACGGTGCGCTGTGCTACAGTAGCGAAAGTCCTTTCTGCCTGTTGCTTTTATCTCGGAGTGCGGGCAGGAGAAAAGGGAGCCTGTGGCTTCGGTCACACGGCTCCCTTTTCTGTTACCAGTCGGAGTTTTCGCTATCCGGTTCCGCTGCCTGTAATCCACCATCAGCGACAGGCTCCGTTTTTACCGTTTTCTTTTTGCGTGCATCGAGACGCGCCTTGGCATCCTCCGGGGTACTTCCGTGGGCGGTGAGCATGTCGCTCACCTCGTCTGCATGGCTCGCAAGGAATCGGTCGAGTGCGTCGAGGTCGAGTTCCTGCCAAGCGCAACCGACGGCGGAGAGCACACTTTCACCAGCGGAATGGGTGACCAGAGAGCGCCACTTCCGGTTCCGCTCGCGAATCTTCTTTTCAAGTTCCTTTTTCTTCGCTTCGAGTTTGGCGAGTTCCGCCTTCTGTTTCTCGATACGCTCCTCGAAATCTTGAATGGTAGCCATGGTTCTTCCTTCCTACTTGACGGCATCCCTGAACAGATTGTGCCATAACGCGCGGAGGATGGTAAGATTCCGGCAGGGCGCGGTGCCGGAACAGGGGCGAAGGCACCGTGCCCCGGTTTTGCGAAGAAAAAGGAAGGAATTGGGCAGATGTATTCCAAGGATACAGGGAAAGACCAGATGCTGATGACGATGGAACGTGCGCTTACAAGCGGGCAGAAGGCAGGCTTCTTCTTCCTCGGCTTCCTCGGCGGCATCGTCGGGATTCTCGCCGCATCCCTAATGAACATCAACGCGCCGTACCGACCGGAGGGAACGAAGATGGCGGCACTCGGATTTGCGACGGCCTGCGTTCTAGGCACCCTTATCGCACTTGTTGGCTGCGTAGGCTCCATCGCGCTCCTTGGTGCCAGATAGAGGTGGCAAGATATTGAAGGACTTCCTCAATCAGCGTCCGGCATTCTTCCAGCTGCGCCAATCCGTTCGTGTGAGATGAGAAGGGGCATCCTGCGCGGGTGCCCTTTTTTCTCTGCATTGTTATGATGGTTTTATGGCTTGCCGTGTTTGTGGTTTGGTGGTCTGCTATATTTATTGTTAGTTAGCCAGAAGGGAGCAGAGGGTGGAAAATATGCCTGACAATGTGAAAGACAATCCCGTCGAAAAAAGGGAAGCCCTGCTCGCCGACCGTCTCAGGCTGCATAAGGGTTACAGGCAGCGGTTCGTGAAGGGAAGGAACAGACATGGACGGATACACGCTTTCCATCAGTCGTTGCAGTGGTGGTGACGGGGTGGAGGAGAGCTTCAAAGCGAAGATAAAGCGTCGAGAAGCTGCGCTTGATGCCTTTGCCGTTGCAGAAGCGTACTGCAAGGAAAGCTGGATGGTCTCAAGATGCGAGCGGGAGGGATTTGACGGTTTTATCATCGACCTGTGCTCCGATGCTGAGGATGAGACCATCCGTCTCGTCAGGCTTGTGCCCGACAGCGAGGATGGCATCATGGATGATGTATTCCGTCTGGAATACGGCAGTTGCGAGTATAAGGTTTAGGCACGCCATCGGCGAGTTCATTCATGCTTTTATATGCAGGATATAAGGAGTGTACGGTTCGCCTGTTTGCTGGTATGCCAGTCTGCTATATTTATAGTCAGCAAGGGGGACGGCAGTGGAGCCGCCCCCATGGCAGGAAGGACGAACATGAAGGACAAGAAGTTAGAGAAAGCCATTGACTATGTTTGCTCCTGTTGCCCCTATATCTTTAGCGGCAGCGCTGAATGGGACAAGTCGAATCCGGCATTTGCGGGATGGCGCGACTCTGCTACCAAGTATTGCGACCGGTGCATGGTTCGCAAGATGACAGACTTTTACAATGCGCTAGACGAGCATGAGTTCTCAGAAGGTATGCCGGAGTATCAGGCGATTGTGAACTATTAGGGCAGAGGAACCACGGGGCATCCGAGAGGGTGCCCTTTTTCTTCGCTTTTATATGCAGGATATGTGGAGTGTACGGTTCACCTGCTTGCTGGTATGCCGTTCTGCTATATTTATAGACAGCAAGAGGGGCGGCAACCGAGCTGCCCCATGGCAGGAAGGAAAAACCATGAGCACACCGTCCGTCACCATCCTCAAGAACCTCGTCCTCAACTGGAAGAGCAATCAGATGGAAGAGGAGACCATCGCCACGTTCTATCGCCACTATGACGGTTATCCCAGCTGCCATGCCATTGATATCGCCAACTCGCTCGTTGTGGCATCGCGAACCAAGCCTGAACAACATATCGACTTTTCGGGAGCAAGCGTGGAGAGGAACATTCTCAATAACCGAAACTGGTGCCAGCATTTCCTCAAGGCGATGTGCATGGCGGATGCCGATATCGAGTTCATCGGGGAGGACAATGTGCCCTCTGCGAGCTACACCTATGTTGTCACGGGCGCTTACGATAACTTCGGCGGCAAGGACAGCATCGGCGCAGAAGAGTATCTGAGCAGAATCAACATCAAGGTCTACGAAGGAGATGAGAACGGGAATCTCGTGTTTGATGGCGGAGCCGCTGAATGTCTGGCATGGGCTGACGGATATTGCGGGGATTGCTAAGTCGAGTGAAGGGCATCCGGGAGGGTGCCCTTTTTCTTTGGCTTTTTTGGAACTGCCCTGCGGGCGGCGTGAAGGCGCGGGGTCGTTGCGGGAACGGGGACTCGGGGGCGGCTTTCCCACCCTTCCAACAGCCTGCGGGTCGGGCTAGGAACCCTCCGGCCATTGAAAGCGCGGAAAAGCCTTCTACTTGGCGGAAACGGGGGACAGACCTGCCGGGGTTTCCAACATTCCGACAGGCTCCGGGTCAGTCTAGGAACCCTCCGCCCATCGAAATGTTGAAAACCCCTTCTTCTCGGGAAACCATAGGCCGCAGGCGCGGCAAAGCGGGGCACGCCGCAGCGGCTCGGTAGAGGGCGGGGAAAGGAGGGTCGGTGGCTCCGCGACGGGAGGTTGGCTTTTCTTGGCACCCTACGGTTTCGCGGGGTCTCTCCGTGGCGCGGTCGCTTGCGCTCCCTCAGATTAGGGGCTGCTCGCCCCTAATGACCCGAGTTCCATGGAGAAGGCATGGAGTCTCGCATTGTGGTGTGTGCTGGTATGCTATAATACTGGTTATCGGGTAGGCAAGTTAAAGGGCTTGCCGAGTAGACGGAAAGGAATCATGAATATGGCGAGATACCACTACACGCGAGAGAACGAAAACGGCGTGGTACTCTATTTGGAATCGGAACCGGCGGAAGATGCGATGGACGAGTTCGACGATGAGATTGCCGTTGGGTTCAGCGGAAACGGGTACCTGAGTTTTTGGACGAGGTGCCGCAAGGCGGCGGAAGCGCTGCCGAATGGTCTCAAGTATGCGGCGGGCGGCAGATGCGTAATCACAGATACGTTCACGGGCGAGGAAAAGATTTGGAGGGTGGGGCGTTAGCCATGGACATTCAGGGCATCCGGGAGAGTGCCCTTTTTGCTATGCATAATATGCAGGATGTATGGAGTTTCCTGATTTATCGTGTTTTCCTGCTTGCTGGTATGCCAGCCTGCTATATTTGTAGACAGCAAGAGGGACGGCACCGGAGCCGCCCATGGCAGGAAGGGGTTTAGGATGAAGCGTGCGGAGCTTGACAGGCGGATTGCAAACGGGGAAACGCTGGACGATATCGTTCCTGCGCTCATGGATGACGGTGCCGATATCACGTCCTACGATGACTTGAAGCGTTTCGCCATCGAAAAGATTGAAAGCGATGAGCTGTATCTTGCCGAGCATGTCCTCAAGGCGTGCCTAGATGTTGCCGATTACTACGGTTACGATTATTCGATGGGCACATTGGAAAAACCCACTGCTATTGATGGCGTGGAAGACTTGATTGATTACGTGGAAGATTGAGACGGCGGCAGCACGGGGCATCCGGGAGGGTGCCCTTTTTGCTATGCATAATATGCAGGATGTATGGAGTTTCCTGATTTATCGTGTTTTCCTGCTTGCTGGTATGCCAGCCTGCTATATTTATAGACAGCAAGAGGGACGGCATCAGAGCCGCCCAAAGGCAGAAGGGACTTCAAGATGGCTACTTTGGATGTTACGGAGAAGGTCAACGTCCTCGTGGACGCGATTGGCTGGGAGGGTTTTTGCGAAGAGCTGATGGCACGGATGGACGAGGATGCGCTCGATGCCGTCTGCGACCGTATCGCACCGCGTTACGGCGTGGAGCTTGCGGGGAGTCGCTATGCAGCCTAAAGACACGGAGGAGCGCCGCAGGGCAATCGACCGAGTGAACCGGGCATATGCCGATGAGGACTACGATAGGTACGAAAGGCTCATCGAGCGTTATTGTCAAAAGTTCGGGTTTGACGGCGATTACAGTCTTTTTGAGGATGCCTGCACGGATGCCCGCATATTCGGTCACGGAATCGGCTAGAGGAGGAAGCATGACGCTCGGGGAGCTGTTCGAGGAGACTTACATTCAGGGTGAAATCGCGATTCGAAGCTATGATTCGACGGGTACTACGATTGAGCACTATCTAGGCGATGCGGAGGAGTTCTACCCTGACGAACACCCGCAAATCCTTGAAAGGGAGGTCGGCTATATCTTCCCGCTCATGGAGGTAGAACCGACCATCTGTATCGAGCTGAAAGATGAGGGGTGAGCGGAATGAAGGTCAAGGAGTTGATGGATAGCCTGAAAGGGGATGGTTACCGCTTTCACGTCCATTATCCAGAGGAATGGGAGTTTGGACTCATAACGAGCGAAACTTTCTTCGGCAAGCGTGGGCTGGCCTTGCAGCATGGGGAGGATGACGTGAGTTCTTTCACACTGAACCCGTCTTGGCTTTCCTGCGAGGACGAGACGCAGCGTTGCATCATGGTCGAGATTTACTTGGAGCCGTGAGGATGAGCGCGGGGAGTAAGCCCCTGCGCCCGTGGCAGGTCTGCGCAGGGGATGTTATCGGTAGTGGCAAGCGGGTCGAGTACGTGTTCGAGCGGTACGGGGAACTGTACATAAACGCAAGCGACGAGGAGCTTGTGCGGCAGGGAAAGCGAACGTATGGAGAGGAGCTTACAAGGCTCTACGACCTCGACCTTTCCGGGTGGAGGGTCATCGGCCATTACGGGTGCGGACGCGGCTACGAGGGACGAAGCTGGTATGACATGGGGAAGCCGTTCGGACGGCGCTAGAGAAGGGATGAATATGGGCAAGGAGAAAATCGAGGAGAAGGACGTGCGGCTTCTGAGGTATGCCGTCGAGCAGGCGTTTGACGGGGCGATGAGGGACGGGGCATTGGCACTGTTGAACCGTCTGGTCGATTCGGCTTCGGAAGCGGCAAATCTTGAGGAAGAGCTTCTGAACCTCAAGGGGGAGTATCAGAGGAGCATGGAGAACTCGAAGAGAGGGGCATTCAAACGCCTTGATGCTGCCTACAAGCGCAAATGCAGGCGAGAGAAGCGAATGGCGAAGGGGCAGATGCTTTGCGCAGACGGCAAGCCGGTCATGTTCGGTGAGACCCTTTACGGAGGGGACGGACGCGATTGGTTGATTGTCGGAATTGCCGGAGCGTGGTCGTATGACGTTTACGGGCTGCACGTCGCGCACGACGGGAAAAAAGAGAAGAAACCGCTTCGAGCGGAATGGCTTGTCCATGAGCTGACGGATGCCGGGGAGGAGGTTTAGGAAAAGGATGCTGCCAACAAAGAAGCGCTGTCCTAGGTGCGGGCGTGTGCTGCCAGCGGAAGCGTTCAACTTGGTTCGCGGCGGAAGGGAGCTTGCCGGGTGGTGCCGTGTGTGCAACCACCGCTATTATCTCGACCGCAAGGAAGCGGGATTCGTCAGGAAGAACCCGAGCGGGCGGAGGATTGCGCATGGAGGGTATACCGATGCGGTCGGCAGGTATATCGACCTCGGATAGGGAAAGGACGGGCATCCGGGAGGGTGCCCTTTTTTCGTGCAGGATATGCAGGATGTATGGAGTGTACGGTTCACCTGCTTGCTGGTATGCCGGTCTGCTATATTTATAGACAGCAAGGGGGACGGCAACCGAGCCGCCCCATGGCAGAAGGGACTTCAAGATGAAGAACGTCAGGGAGCTTGAGACCTATGGTGCAATCCTTATCGGCTGCGGGATTATGGCGTACACGCTCATGCTTGCGAGCGTGGATGCGCCGGTCTGGGCGACAATCGAGTTTGTTATGGGTACGCTCTTCATGGTGGTCGGCGTGTGGTGCGTCTACCTTGCGGGTATGGAGTACGACTACCAGATGGAAAAGCGCCGCTACCGTAACAAGAGGTAAGCACTAGCAGACCATAACCGCTATCGGGAGGAGTTCGGTCGGTAAAGGAGCTAGGGCATCCGGGAGGGTGCCCTTTTTCTTTGGCTTTTTTGGAACTGCCCTGCGGGCGGCGTGAAGGCGCGGGGTCGTTGCGGGAACGGGGACTCGGGGGCGGCTTTCCCACCCTTCCAACAGCCTGCGGGTCGGGCTAGGAACCCTCCGGCCATTGAAAGCGCGGAAAAGCCTTCTACTTGGCGGAAACGGGGGGACTGACCTGCCGGGGTTTCCAACATTCCGACAGGCTCCGGGTCAGTCTAGGAACCCTCCGCCCATCGGAATGTTGAAAACCCCTTCTTCTCGGGAAACCATAGGCCGCAGGCGCGGCAAAGTGGGGCACGCCGCAGCGGCTCGGTAGAGGGCGGGGAAAGGAGGGTCGGTGGCTCCGTGACGGGAGGTTGGCTTTTCTTGACACCCTACGGTTTCGCAGGGTCTCTCCGTGGCGCGGTCGCTTGCGCTTCCTCAGATTAGGGGCTGCTCGCCCCTAATGACCCGAGTTCCATGGAGAAGGCGTGGAGTCTCGCGTTGTGGAGTGTGCTGGTATGCCGCATAGCTATAATTACAGATAGCAGCAAGGGGGACGGCACCGGAGCCGTCCCAAGGCAGAAAGGACGGAGCAAATGGAAATCGAGAAGAACGATATGGTCATGGTCTATGACGGGGGTGGCACTGTTCCCCACTGCAAGTATACCGGCAGGTTCGGTGACCTTACGGCATACTGGCAGGAGATTGTCTCGGATGCGGTTTATCTGTTCCGGCTGGGGGAGAGCGAGGAGTGCGACTGGCTGGTTCTCCTCGGTCAGCCTTGGTCACCGTATTCACCGGACGGCATTCGCTAAGGAATTGAAGGGGCATCGGGAAAGAGATGCCCCTCTTTTTCGATGTACATAAGTAGGGAGCGTGTAAATGGATAGGTACGAGGTCATGGCAGGCAAGATGGCACCCTTGACCGACGGGGCGCACCGCAAATGGGGATTCGCCGGAAAGGTCGAGACGAGGAGCTATGAGCGGCTGGTCGATGCACTCATTGACTTTGTTGAGACCGGAGACGGCCTAAAAGCGCGGTTTCTCACAGGGTTTGCAGCGTGCTTGGCAGCGGATAGGAAATCTGTCGAGAATCGTGGGTTCGGGGTCGCGGTCAGGAAAGTCCGGTGCCATCGGGGCGAGGACGGCACGGTAAGGGTATCTTCCGTAGAGACGATGCACGAACGTCGGTACACGGTCGATGATTGGAAGCGGGAGCACTCGGGAAACCGACCGGCATGAGACAGATGCTATACGACTTGAGCAACGAATAGGTCAGAGAGAATGATGCAAGATGGGAAATTGGACGGACAGGTTTGACCCGGAGACGGTCGATGAGATAAAGCGGTGCGAGGTGGGCGAGGGCGATTTCCTTCTCGCTGAACGTCTTGCCATGCACAAAGGCGTGGAATCCGTATTTGGCTTTCATGTTAATTGCCTAGGTCTCGGGAAGCCATATTGGGAGAAGGGCGTCTATCTCGGTGATGTGCTCGATTTCTTCGACAGGCACGGCGAGACTCTTATTGAGAAAAGGGCGGGCAGCTGGCACGGCGATTCCACCGAGGTCGCGAAAGCGAACGAGTGTCTGCAAAAGGGACTTGCGCAGTTCGGGTTGACATTGGCGCAGGCGAGGGAGCGTTACGGGAAGCGGGAGAAGGCCAGATACCGTAAATGGGCGGAAACCGTGGCCTTCTTTGCCACCGACTGCTCCTTTCTCGATATAGCGAATCTGGTCGATAGGTCTGTGGCACAGGTCGTACATGAGATTCATGACACTTGGTACGAGGACTACATGTTGGGTTGCATTGATTACATCGCATCTGTGGCCTACCACGGCGGCATCCTTTTGAAACCGATAACGACAGAGAAGGAAATAACCGGTCATATCGGGGACACAATACTTAGCTGGTGCGAGAAAGGGCAGAAAGACGATGGCGGTAATGAGTTCCGTGATTGAGCTGTACGAGCACAACTCGATATTCCACGCCCTAAGCGACGGAAGAACATGCGCTGGATACCATTGGCAGTATTTGGACGAATGAACGAAGGCATCCGAAAGGGTGCCTTTCTTTTTTGAACAGAATATGCAGGATGTATGGAGCCTGCCGTTAGCCTGCTTGCTGGTATGCCAGTCTGCTATATTTATAGGCAGCAAGAAGGGCTGACGGAAAGGACGCTGGCATGGGCTACATCGAGAAGACTTACGGACGAAGTGAGAAGTTCCTTGCATTCAAGGTCTGCTTCTACGACACGCTCGTTCCGACTCGCGAATACAAAAGCGGGTACGCAGCGGACAGGTTCGCAAGGAAATGTGCGGCACAGGGGCTTTGGTGCTCTCTCCACGGGCTTGCGGTTGCAGATGGTAGTTGCGAGTGGGTCGAGATTTCAGCCTGCTAGGCGAGAAGGGATTACAGACATGCGCTATTTTGTTACCGGGCACGAGATGCTTCTGTATCTGAGCGGGGACAGGGAGGAGCACAAGGAAGAGTGTTGTTTCGAGCTTCCAGATTTCGAGAGCAAAGAGGAAGCGGTAGCCGCCGCGCGTGAGTTTATTAAAGAGCATAAGAACGCCGTCAACGACCAGAAGCACGGCATCGGCTCCGTGACCTATTGGACGGCGGAGGTCACGCGATGCATCGAGGATGAGGACTTCGGGTGGCTTCCTTGCGACGCGGACGGCGCCACGGAGGATGGTCACGGTCTCGTCCCGGCAGATGCGACCGCCGAATACATCTGCACGTTGGATGGGAGCCGGGAGGAGCGTGCATTCCAGCGTGCGAAATACAGCTACTACGATTTCCTTGATTACAAAGATGACTGCTATACGACGGTTTCAGGCTACATGAATTAGACGGTGGGGCATCTTGACGGATGCCCCTTTTTTCATGACGTGCGTGCAGGATGCAAGGAGCTTACTGCTTCACTGCTTGCTGGTATGCTGGGCTGCTAAATTTATAGACAGTAAAAGGGACGGTACCGAGCCGTTCAATGGCAGAAGGGAGCCAAGATGGACAGGAAGATTCGATATTTCGTCAACGGGTGGAGCTTTCGGCTCAGTTTTGCAACGCGCCCGGGTTATGACGGAGACCACGAGGATATCAGCGATGGAGATTCGTATGAGCTTGGCGAATACGAGAACTCCGAGGAAGCGCTCGCGGCGGCGGAAGCATTCATATCGACGCATGGGAACGAGGTCAATGACGAGGAAGATGGCATCGGCTCCGTCATCTACTGGACTGTAGAGGTCGAGCGTCGCGTGGAGTACAAAGAGAACGAATGGCTCCCGTGCGATGAGTCCGGGAGGATTGATGATGGTTACGGCAATGAGCCGAATGCGACCGTCGCATATCTCAGCTCACTGGAAGGAAGCCGCGAGGAGCGGGCGTTCGAGCTTGCGAAGAACGAGTATCTGGCATGGCTGGAACACAAGGCAGACCGTTATACGACGGTCTACGGTTACATGGGATTAGGTGATAGATATGAACAGCATTTGCTTTGACACCGAGACTACCGGTCTTCATCCGAACGGTAGCGACCCGGATGAGATTCTGACCATCTCCATCATCGGAAGGGACGGCTCCGTCCTGTTGGATGAGAGGTTCCGACCGACCGTGAAGAGCGAATGGCCGCACGCGAGCGCCGTCAACGGCATCTACCCGGAGGACGTGGCAGACCTGCCGACTATCGAGACAGCCATACCGCGACTGAGGGAAATCTTTGCAGGGGCGGACGAGATTATCGGCTACAACGTCGGATTCGACCTCGGATTCCTTTCCGCCGTCGGGGTGCGCCCGAGAGAGGATGCAATCATCACGGACACCATGAACCTGTTCACGTGGTTCATGGGAAGGCGTTACAAGTTGGTGGATGCCGCCGACCACATCGGATACGAGTGGACGGGCAGGGCGCACGGGTCGCTTGCCGACGCGCTCGCGACACTTGCCGTGCAGCGATGGCTCGAACAATGGCTCGTAGCAGAGTAGATACGTGCTTAGGGCGTGTGAAGTGTTGCTTTTCACACGCCCTTATCTTTGCAGCGCAAGTGTGTGCAATCTATGTGGTTATCTTGCTCTCTGGGTTGCTGGTATTCTGGTCTGCTATATTTATAGACAGCAAGGGACGAAAGTTTTCCCGGCAGGAGGATTCCAGAATCCTCCGCAAACGCCATCGAGAGATTGGAAAGACAATGGCTATCAACCGAGTGACCATCATGGGCAACCTCACGCGCGATGCGGAGCTTCGCAAAAAGGGGGACGCCACGAGCGTTCTCACCTTCGGACTCGCCATCAACGAGAAGAAGAAGGACAGCGAGACCGGCGAATATGTCGATGCGCCGGTGTTTGTTGATTGCGCCCTGTTCGGTGCGCGAGCCGAAGCGCTTGCTCCCTACCTCACCAAGGGGAAGAAGGTTTCGGTGGACGGACGGCTCCGCTACCACTCTTGGATGAAGAACGAGGAGAAGCACCATGCCCTTTCCGTCCTCGTGACCGATATCGAGTTTGCGGACTCGAAGGGTGCCGGGAAGGATACGGTTTCTGCTCAGGGGCAGTCTGCGGAACCGGAAACGTATGATGCAGATATTCCGTTCTAGGGAGGACGGAATGCACTTTCGTGGCGTTTCAGTGCGGGAAATCCCCTTCATGCTCTTCCTCGGCCTGCTATTCGCGGTGACCGTCGGATGGTGGGTGTTTCTCACACTTACGGTTTCGGTCGTTTTCGGAAACGTGGCTGCTGCGGTATTCGCCGTGTGCTCGGCACTTTCCGTCACCGTCGGTTACGGGCTTGTACACGCATCCGATTCCCGTGAGTAGCGTTTTTCAAACAGGACAGAAAGGACTTCTAACATGTACACGATTCTGATGCTCAACCAGAAGGGCGGAGTCGGCAAGACCACCATCGCGGACGAGCTTTCCTTTGCGCTTGAGCGTCGCGGCAAGACCGTGGCGTTCGTCACCACCGACCCGCAGGGCGGTTCCGTCCATGAGGTCTGCGATGACCCGGATTTTGCGGAGGAGTGCGATTTTCAGGTTGTCGATACGGCGGGCGTGCTCGTGGGCGGTGTGAACGATTGGTGCCGCGCGGCGAATCTCATCCTCGTGCCCATGCTTCCGAGCACGCGCGACATGGAGCCGACGCTGAGAACGCTCGATATCGTGCGTGAGTCCGGCACTGGCGCAAAAGCGTATGTCATCGTCAACAACTTCTATGCCTACGGCACACTCGACCGTCAGCTCGTGGAGTACCTTGAGGGTGAAGGGGTTCCCATCATCGCGAAGATTCCCCGCGCCGTTGCCCTCTCGCGTGCCGCAGCAGCCGGTGTGTCCGTGGCGGAGTACGACCCGAAGAGCCATGTGGTCGCCCCGATTGAGCTGCTTGCAGATTCGGTTCTGAACGAAGAGGAGAAAAACAATGGCTAACAAGACCACAGCGAACGCGTTCATGGCGAGCGCGCAGAAGTCCAAGCGCGAGATGGCGGATATCCAGAAGGAAGGTTCCGGCAAGCATGAGACGGACGAGGTGGAACTCAAGAAAATCAGTCTCCTCATCCCGGCTTGGCTCCACAAAGAAGCGCAACTCCACCGCGTCGAGACGGGGGAGAGCATGACCAAGCTCATCGTCCGACTGCTTGCCGAGGAGCTTGGTTAAGGGGATGGTGATGAAGGGATGGGCTTGATGGTAACGGAATCGGAAAAATCGAAGCACGACATGCTGCGTGCGATGCGGAAACACATACGCGAGAATGGCATCACAGACTTCACCGATTTTCAGGACTGGTGCGATGAGAACAACGACTGCTGGTCGCTAGCGCTCGATAGCGGACTTTCGCCGGTTATTGAGAAATACATCGACGGGCGCTTTTATTAGAGAAGAAGCGAAGCCGGTAGCCGGATTCATTTCGGAAGAGGGGTATGGAAGATGAACCTAATCACCATGGTTCCCGCCACCGCGAAGTTTTTCGAGCAGATGCGGGCGATGCGAAGGTACATCGTCGAGAACGGTGTCACCGAGTTCGCGGTATTTCAGAATTGGTGTGATGAAAATAACAGGAGGTGGGCGGAAGCACTCGACAGCGGATGTGCTGATGCTATCGAGAAGTTCATCGCCGATTGGAACGGTCGGGCGGATGCAGGCCGTTGGAAACACGCGGCGCAGGCGGACGATAACGTTTGGGATAACGAGTTGAAGTAGGAAGTAGCGATGAACGAGAAAGAGAACCATCTGCCGAATCTCAGCGACAAGGAGCGTGCGCACGCATTAGAGCTTGCCATGAAGGCTCGAAAGCGCCGTGCCGTTCTCAAGGCACGTATGAAGTCTGGTGAACTAGCATTTACTGATGCCTTGAATGAGGAGGACGCGAAACGTATAGAGGTCGTGTCGCTTTTGAAATGCGTTCCCGGCATTGGTGCGAGCAAGGCGGAAGCCATCAGGAGGTTGGTCAAGATTCCATTAGGCCGACGTGTTAGTGGACTTGGTATCCGGCAGCGCGAAGAGCTGACCGCTTTGGAAAAAAACGGTTGGAAAATGACAGCACAGAAGTCAAAGGCTTTGTGATGTATCCGCGCTGGACGCATTGGCGCGACCTAAAGGGAATCTGCCCCATTTGCGGGGAACCCGCACACGTCGGAACGAGCAAAAGGACGGGCAGGCATTTCTGGCTTCACGACAAGTATGACATGTACGAATACTATAACGGTCATGGCATTCACGGTCTTTGATATTGCAACGGCGGCTTGCAATCCGAATTAGCAAATTGATTTTCAACGAAATCGTGGATAGTGAAAACGGGCACTAATCGAGGTGCCCGTTTTCATATTGAAGCAATGAGAGAAATGGGATGCGCATCATGGGAAATCTCTATACCGATAATTTAATCGGCACCGTGATAGGGCTTTCGGTTGCAGATGATTGGGAAGGTGCCAGACGCGAGTGGGAGATAGTCGGATGTGAGGTTGACGAAACCCATTCTGCAACATGCGTTTGCGGAAAGGAGGGGCTTCGCTATGTCTATACGATAGCGAATACGGAAACCGGGGAAACACTCTCTCCGATTGGGTCGAGTTGTATCAAGAAGTTCGAGCAAAGCGATATGGACGAGGAACTTGCCGGTTGGCAGCAAGCCATCAAACTGATGGAGGAAGCGGCGAGAATCGGAAAAGAGGATTACGTCCATCTGCATAGCGGAAGTTACTCGCGCAAGCTCCTGTACTTCCTGTACGAGCAAGATGCGTTTCGACCGACAAAGTACAACGGATATGATGGTTATAACGACTACCTATTCTTGCTTGACATGTTCAACGGAGGATTCTGTTCGGAAGCGCAGGAGAGAAAATGCCAAGCTATCATCATGCAATCCATCTACCCATGGCTGAGAAATCTCTGGAAGAAAAGTAAATCGCAGAAAGGGAAAATAAATAATGGGAAATAACGCTTGGTGTCCGGCATATCTTGCCAAGGCGATTGCTTCCAAGTAGCGGTTGTTACGCAAGAATGTTCAGAAGGCTCAGGCCGGGTCTTCGATGGAATTGATTTTGTCTTCGCAGTTGATGGGAACCCGAGGTGGCGACACCTCGGGTTCTTGGTTTCCGGGCGAGCCGGAAACCCCGCAGAAAAGGCATGGGAAAGGGTGCGGCGGCACCCCCTTTTCCATGCCTTTTCTGCTCTCGCACTGATAGAATATCAGTGCTCACCGGCCAAGGCCGCTCTTCGAGTTGCAAGATTTGGGAAGTGGGTACTCAAAGTCCACTAACATGGACTTTTCAACCCTCTTCCATCTTGCTCCCGAGCGGCTTTCGGAGCCTTGACGGGAGAGCGCTTTCGCTTGAGAAAACCGGTAATTTAGGATTCCCGGTTTTCTGTAGTCAGCAGAGCGACTATCCGATTTCGTGTCACTTACAAATGGCGGCGGCGCAATTTGCCATAAGTGTTTTACGAATAATGGAAAGGAGAGAATTGCGAGATGCGTAATCGTGAGGTTCAAATAAAGTTTTACGCAACCGAGAAAGAGAGAGAGTCCATTCGCAGAAACGCGAAAAGAGCAGGAATGAAAATGGGCGAGTATGCCCGAGCGGTTTTGACTTCCGACGATGTTTCAATCAAGGTCATCGACACCGAGCCTTTGAAAAAGGCAGCGCACGAACTCGCGAAGCAGGGAACGAACCTAAACCAGTTCATGAAGTTCCTGAACACCTACGGCGTGAAAGTGTTCGACCCGGATGAAGCGAAACGTGTTTTGGAGAAAGAGGTCTCGACATTTTCTGAAATCATGGAAGCGCTCGCGGCGCTCCGAAGGGAAGCCGGCAGGAACAATGTCCATCTGCAAATCGAGGATTTTAACAACCTCGATAACGAATGACAGGAGATATGGGAATGACTTACCACGCAATGTTTTCGCTTTACATCACGACGGGATTATTAGCGCTTGTTATTAGCGTAAGTCTATTCTGCAAATCCGTAGCAGAAGCGAAAGAATGGAAAAGGAAGTTTGGAGAAAGAAACTGGGATTACCTTTATCGAGTTCTCATTGCGTTGGTCGCAATCGCTACATCCGGTTACGCCATTTTCATTCTCTTTGAAATGCGATAACGGGTTTTGATTCTCTGATTTGCGAGGGTACGAAAATGACGGAATGCAATCGTAAAAATCGGCTTTTGGGAAAGAGCATCCGAAAGATACGGATGCGTCGGAACATGACGCAACGAGAACTGGCGAATGCTATCGAAGGAATCAGTGAATCGGCCTTGCGCAGCTATGAACTCGGTGAGCGTAGTCCGAAGCAGAATACGCTCGAACGGATAGCGGAAACACTCGATGTGGCACCCGCATGTTTCGACACTTACGGCATCGAGCGCTATGACGAACTCGTACACGCACTCTTCCTCTTAGAGGACAGGTTCGGTATCGAACCGTGCGCGGATGGAAGCATTCGGTTTACCGACGAAGCAATCCAGTCATGTGTTTGCACATGGCGTGATTGGAAGGAGTTCTTGGAGAAGGGGAAAATCACAAGAGAGGAATACGAAGACAGGAAAGATGGTTCCATGAGATAGGGGACGAACAGGATGGGAAAAAGAAAAACGATTGTTTGCATTGAGACTGGAGAACAGGAGGATGCAGCCAACGCTATCGGTTTATCAAATGGTTTCATATCTCACCAGATAAGAGAAGGAAAGCCAATTAAAGGTCTTTACTATTACTATGCTGGTGAGATGCTGCCGGATGAACGCCGTCAAAAGATAAGGAATCGAAAGAAAAAGCAAAACAACAAACCGCGCCCCGTCATCTGTCTTGAGACGGGCGAACGCTTTGAGAGTATAACTCTCGCTTCAAGGATGTTCGGCGTAAGCAAATCGAATGTATTACATGCGATGAAACGTGGAAGTGCCGTGCATGGCTTTCATTTCTATTACGGTGACGAACCGAAGCCGGTTGATTCGTTCTTCAAACCTAGACGTAGAAGAAAGATTCGTTGCACGGAAACCGGAGTTGTTTATGAAAGCATAAAGGATGCGGCAGAGAGAACAAAGACCTCGCCGAACTGTATCGGTTCAGCTGTATCCGGTATGGCTGGTGGCTACCACTGGGAGTATGCCGATGACTGATTCGGGGTGGCTCCATTACCGCGACCTGAAATCTCGCTGCCCGGTCTGCAAGCGCCCGGCACACATCGCAAAGCGGGATGGTGACTTTTATTTCGTCGATGACGAGTACAACCCGTTCGTCAGGCACGCCCCGGTGAAAACGACGGAAGCGGTATTCCGATTTTTCGCAAACGGTTACCGTCGCGAACATGGGACGGAGCCGGAGGTCACGGGGAATCGAGTTGTATCGAAGCAAGACCTGCTATCGGGTATGCATATAATGTCGGTGGAGAGAGATTCGACAACAGGAAGGAAGGTCGAGAGGGATGAATGATTGCGATGGCGTGAAAACAACTCGCCAAAAGAAGGATAGTTGTGGCACTACAAGGAATGAATCGCCTTTTGCAAGATTCTTTGGTAATGCACTGAGAAATGCGCGAATGATGTGTGGCATGACGCGGGAACAATTTGCGGCTGAACTCGGAATATCTAAATACTCAATCAGAGCTTATGAGCAGGGAAGGAGATTTCCAAAGTACGAAACGCTCGACTCGATTTGTGAAACGCTTGGTACTTCGCCCGAATATCTACTCTGTCTCGGCATTATGAATGCGAATGAATTTGTCCATATGCTATTCAGCCTAGAAAACAGATTTCATCTTTACCCGGATATGGATGGAGCCATTCGGTTTGGTATGGGTGAAGTGCAGAATGCTATGGTCGAATGGGCGGAACAATATGGAAAATACACGTCTGGCGAAATCATGCTTGAGGAATATAAAGACTGGAAAAGGAAATATCAGGCAGACGAACCGGAGGATGAATCAAGGTCAGATGATTCCTTTTTAAAAGATAAGCCAGTCGTATGTTTGGAGTGCGAGGAACGTTTCGCAAGTATTGGTGATGCTGCCGCGAAGCTTCACCTTAATGCCCGCAAACTTGGAAACGCAATAAGAGAGAACGAACCGTACCACGGATTGCATTTTTTTCTTATAGCTGAGTCATGGCAGGACGAAACGAAATAACTTTTCGGAACAGAAGGGAGGAGAAAGAAATTACCATCATCAAGCAGACCGGTGTGCAGAGTTCCGGTCACATGAAGAACCTGCGCGGTTATATCAACGATGACCGAAAGGTGATTCTACGCGACAGCCTGAACATGGACGGCTGTACGAACCCGAAGCGCTGGGCGCACCACATGTGGATGACGCGGGAAGCCTATGGGCACAACAAAGCGGCAAGGAGAGTCCGGGACAAGAAGACTGGGGAGCTTAAGGAAGCGAAGAACACGATTCTGTTTCACCAGATTCTCGGGTTCAATCCCGACGAGTGCGATTTAAACGGCGGGCGGCTCTCACCGGAAGAGTGCATGAGGTATGCCAAGGAGTACGTGGGAAAGCATTACCCGAACCAGCAGATAGTGATGGCGCTTCACAACGAATACTGCAAGGCGGACAAGACCCATCGCTATGCCGTACATATCGTCATCAACCGTACCGACCTCTCCACGGGCAAGCGGCTCGATGAGGGGCGCGGGAAAAGCGCCAAGGTGAAACGCGCCAGTCGCATCCGCGACCTCGACCACGAGTGGGGATTGAAGCAGGTCGTGGAGGGCGAGCGCAATTCCTCCGTCCATAAGAAGCAACCGTCCCGTATCGAGAAGGAACTTGCGGCACGCGGCATCGACTCCTATAAGACGAACTTGCGAGAGCTGTGCCGTATCGCTGCCGGGGAAGCGGAGAACATCTATGATTACCGCGAGCTTTTGGAATCATGGGGCGTTGACACGGAGTTCAAGAGGGGGCGCATGTACGTTACCGACACGGACAACAACCGCTATGCCTTCTCCGTGGCGAAGCTCGATGCAGACCTCGGAACGAAGGGACTGGAAGCTGCGTTCACGGCGAATGTGGCGAAATCCATCCATGCGGAAGGAAGCGCAGCCGTTGCGGAGAAGAGGAATATCGAGCGGCAAAAGGCGATGGGAACGGAAACGAAGGAGAAGTACCTTGCGCAAATCCGAAGCATCTACCGGAAGTACCGCAAGGAGATACGCGGTATGGAGGGCATGGAAATCGTGGATATCCCCAAGCTGAAACTCCCGCGTCCCGATTCGGATATCGCGGACGATTCGGAAGTCAAGCGCCTGATTCTCGCCTGTTGGCGCGGAGCCGACGAACTCAGGGCGGAAGTATCCTCGACGGTCATGCCGAAAGGGAAGAAGAACGGCGGAAACGCCGGGAGCGGCGGTTCCCAGCGGGCGCAACAGGCACCTACGCAGGAACGCCCGGAACCGAACAAGGAGAACGGCGAGCGTTAATTAAAAAGCGGCGCGGGCGGGATATTCCGCTTGCGCCGCTATACGGATGTGTGAGAATCGGCATAAAAGCGCCCGCCGTTCCCCTAATGTCGCACATCAGGGAGCAGCGGGCTAAAGCAAGAAAGTTTCTCCACGAAGGAAGAAAACGCGTTCAGTTTACCTCACTATGCGTTCGCGTCAAGCTGACGCTTGAGATTCGACACCTTCAACCACTGGAGAAGGAAGGCAATGGGCGCGAATGCAGCCGGGATGGAAAGAAGAAGTGTCGCTATGAGGAGCAGTCCGAGAGCGTTACCCCACACGAACAGCTTTGAGCGCTTGATTGCACGCCATGCAGCGATGTAACCAGCCGGTACCGTGCCGACGTAAAACCCGGTAAAGGCTGTTGCAGCCAGCATGACGGGAACGAGTGCAATGATTCCAATTGCACCTGTCTGAGTTATCAGGGCAGGGGAATTAACGAGAAGCAAAAGGAAAACAACTATCGCCGTTATCGTCCCGACGATATAGAGGAACTTCTTCATCAAATCGAAGACTCGTTTTTCCTCATCATATTCGGCGCGAATTGCCATGGTGTTGTCTTGGTATATCGGGTGTTGGTAAGTTCGCATGTTATGACCTTCTTTCTAATGTCAATTCTAATAAGTCTGTTAGTTTGCATGACGGACGAATTACCGACCGTTCCATGTAAACAGATATAGGTTTACGAGTCTATCTTACTATATTGCTGGGTTGCTTTCAAGCTGGTTTGTTGTCCTATTTGTGCGGGATATATGGAGTATCGGCTTGAAGATTTATCTGGTTTGGTGGTATGATATATTACCAGTAATCAAGCTAGCCGTAAGAAAGGAGATACCATGGCGGGTAAGCCACAGGCGGAGAAAGCCGTTGAGCGTTTCCCGGAACTCGGGTGTTTCGCGGTTGCGGTGCGCCGTATCGTGTACGAGAAGGGGATGACGCTCGACAACGCCATCAAGAAAAGCGGAATCAGCAAATCCGCTTGGTTCGCTGGGATGGCCGGAAGCGGGGGAAAGCCGACACGTCTGCCTAGCCTTGCATCCTTTTTCGCCATTGCGGACGGTCTCGGAATCACGCCCGAGGAGCTAATTGCCGCGATGCGGAAGGAAGCCGGAGTGCGTGAGAAGAGCAATGGGGAGAGGGCTGAGAGGGCTGAGAACGATGAGTAGGATTTTCATCACCATTGGGAGCGCTCACTCGAAAGCCGCAAATGTAAACCCCGTGGACGGCATCTGGTGCTCCGACTGCGGATGGGCTGGGCGCGTCGAGGAGGATATGACGGATTCTGAGGAGAGCGAGGAGCCGCTGTTCGAGGAGTTTTCCGAATATGTCCCGAAGTTCTGCCCGAACTGCGGGGTGAACCT
Source organism: Coprococcus intestinalis (assembly GCF_023656595.1). NCBI lineage: Bacteria > Bacillati > Bacillota > Clostridia > Lachnospirales > Lachnospiraceae > Coprococcus > Coprococcus intestinalis. Next base: position 44,022 of record NZ_JAMOKJ010000010.1, read on the forward strand.
GCGTGAACCCTAGAGGTGTCCAGACAAAGGGACACCTGATGCGATAGGCTGTCCCTATCCGATAGAAAAGACCGGCAAGGTCGAGGAGAGAGATGGAAAAGGAACGTTTTCTTGTCGAGGTGGCGGTGAAGGGCGAGAAGGATTGGAAGGCGATACACATGTGCGGGAGCATGGCGGATGCCGTGCCGGTCGCGGATGCGGTACACAACCTCTCCTATCTGCTCGACACGCCCATCGCTATCCGCGTGCGCGAGAAGAGGGGCAAGGGTTTGGAGGACTGACGGATGGAAAGGAGCGAAGATTACATGGCAAAGCATTTTAGCGAAGTGAAGAGGGAACTTGAGCAGTCGGACGGGCATATGGCCGGTATCGGCCAGCAGCTTAAGCTCTCCGAGGAAGCGAGGGATGCCAGAAACGCCGGACGAAGGCTTGAGGACGAGAACGACGAGACCGACCTCATCGGAACCGTGAAGAAGCTGGAAGACCTTATCGCCGAGCAGCGCCGGAGTAACGAACGCATCGCAAGGGAGATGCGCGGGATGGTTTCGGAGATGAAGGATGTGCTCGAAAAGGTCGAGGAGCTGAGGAACGGCGCGGCGGACGCGCAGCATCAGGCGAATCAGATGGCACTCATGGGAGTTGCCAATGCCCAGCAGAAAGCTGGGGAGATGACCATAAAGAACGTCGAAGAGGTGACCGCAAGGAGCAGGAAGGTCATTGATTCGATGGTAGAGGAGTCTAAGAAGCGCATCGAGCGCCTTTCGATGGTGACGCTGCCCGATAGGCTGTTCTACTACAGCAAATGGATGGCGGTTGTCCTTGTTCTCATCATCCTCGTGCATGTCCTATGGGGTATGTTGGTGTAGAGACCTACCGGTAATATGGATAGATAGAGAGCAAGAAAACTTCTTATGAGACAGAAAGGACTGACAGAAATGAAGAATGACAGCAATATGTTTAACGACAACAGCATCGAGACTGAGGGTGTCCCGGCGGACAAGACCGCCGAAATCCCTAAGGTCGTGGATTCGACGAAGGAGGAGAACGCTAAGAAGCCGATTATGTTCTTCGGGCGCGAGTTCACCCGTAAGCAGGTCTGCGTGGCTGGTGCGGGAATCCTCTGTGCGGCGCTTCTCATCGGCGGCGGTGGGTATGCCATCACACATGCCGGGTGGACGGGCAAAGCGAATGTCCCTGCGGTGTCCCAGTCGAAGGACGATGAGAAGCAGGACATGGTACTTACCCTTGAGGTGAAGGCTGACGGCTGGGATGCGGACACTTCCACGCCCATTATCGCCCATATAGAGGATGCGGACGGGGAAGTAGACTTCTACACCGCCATCGCTGCGAACAAGCAGGTGACCGTGAGGGTCGGCAAGTCCGGTACCTATACCGTCACATTCATTTCACCGGTGAACGCCGACGGTTCCATCTATAAGGTGTCATCGAAGAAGGTTACCGCCGGGAAGGCCGATAAGAAGACAGCCGCCACGGGCGTGACTTTCGATAAGGTGGATGCGGACAAAGTGACGAAGGATGACCTGACAGCCATTGCCAAGGATGTTGCGGAAGCCGTGAAGAAGGGCGATTCTACTCTGACCGGGGACAAGGGTGCCGAGGTCGTGAAGAAGTTCGAGGACAACATCAAGAAGAACCCGAATGCCGATACGGATGCCGTCGAGAAGGAGACCGAGAAGGCCGAGGAGACCGCCAAGGAGGACAAGTCCGATGCGAAGACACCGGAGACCTCCGATGGCAAGAAAGATAATGGGAAGGCCGCAGGCAGCTCCGATAATTCTGGAAACAAGAGCAATTCATCTTCCAAGAAAGACGAAGGAAAATCCGATAGCAAGCCGAGTGGCGGCAACAGCAGCAACTCCGGCTCAAACACCAATTCAGGCAGTTCATCGAAAAAGGATGACACCCCGGCGCATGTTCATAAGTATGATATCTACCATCCTGCGGTGACCCATACGGAGAAGGTGTACCATCCCGCAGTGACCCATACGGAGAAAGTGTACCATCCCGCAGTGACCCATACGGAAGAGCGCTCAATTTGCAACGGCTGCGGAGCAGATATCACGGGCAATGAACAAGCTCATGCGTATAATGCACTTATGGCAGGCAATAAAGCATGTGGCGCATATCATACGGTATACAATACCGTAACAGATTCTGCGGCATGGGAGGAAACGGTTACGATTACAGATTCTGCGGCATGGGAGGAAACGGTTACGATTACAGATTCTGCGGCATACTACACTTGTTCCTGCGGTGCTCGGAAATAGGGGATTTCATGTTTACGGATATACCTCACGATTACTGCAATGAAGAGACCGGGCTACCAGTAAAGAATCACCTTCCGCCTGAGCTTGGCGCACGATTCAAGACGCGTAAGCAATGGCGCGAGTGGGGATATGAACCAAAACCCGGAGAGCAGGGTCATCGGATGCATCCGAGTTCGCTTGCCTATCGCAGCTATGTCTATTTCCATGAGAGCGAAGTATGCTCTTATGCTGGAACGGAACCGGCGGATGATGTAAGGTATCAGACTCATGTGAGCAAAAAGACCGTCGCGCTTGAAGAATGTACCGGCCATGGAGGTCTAGCGGCTATCGGCTGGAAAGAGCCTAGACCGTATCGTGCAGGATGACAAGACTAACAGTTAGAGAGTCCATATAGATGAAAAGCCCCGACCAAATGGCCGGGGCTTTTTTCTAATGCTCGTTATTCAGGTTTTTCGGTGGTTCCAACCCGTTCTGTTTCGATAGTTCTGTGGTTGCACCTTTCATATCACCGATTTCGGAACCGAAGAAATCCGGCTCCTCACGCTCAAACGAATGGGCGGGAACCGGAACGATGATACCACTGGAACCCTTGATATAGGAGAGAGCATCGTGGCGCTCGCCGACCTCGGTGAGCGACGCGGCGAGAAGGGAATCCTTGAACCAAGGGTATCGCTGTTGCAATTTCTCCATGACGGCCATCGCCTTGTCAATCGGCATCATCGCTAGAGACTCGTATCCGGAATACTGGGTATGGATGAATCCGTTGCGTTCCATGAAGATTCGGATAAGCGTCCAAGCGCCGCGCCAAGCGTTCGGCCTAATGGAGCTGTAATTTTCGCTGAGCGCAGCCGTTCCCAAATCAAAGTGAAGCTCCTTACGGGTGTCAGGGCGAGAGGAAGGGGATAACTGCATTCCGCTTTCAAGAAACTCCTTCACATCGTAGCTTTCACCGATTTCCGTGAAGGTGGCCGCTTTCAAGCATTTTTGGAACCAAGGAAACTCATTCATCATCTCATCTATGGTGCCATAAGCACGTTGATAGGACATGACGATATTTTCAGCCGATTCATATCCAGAATATTGTGGCTTTTCAAAGCAATGGGATTCCAGAAAGTCTTGAATGTCTGACCATGGATTCTTTTTACCAGTATAGAATCGTTCAACAGACTCGTTGTCTAGGTCGAAGTGAAATGCTTTCCTATCAAGTTCCATTTGGAATCCTAAGTGTAAATGCGGTTAGTCGTAAATACGTTCCGGACTGATATCCCGGATTACCTGTAGGTAGTCTTCACCCTCCGGTTCATTCATATCCTCATAGGTGCGCCATGACTTAATGTTCTGCATCACCCAAGGCTGTTTGGATAGAGTCGCGCAAACAGGGCACTGCGCCCCGAACTGCACCTTGCGGTTCTTTGCCTGCCAAGTACCAAGACCGATGCGCACGTTGCCCATCTGCTCCGCATACTTTCCCACGCAATCGTAGAGGTCATCTACGTTGTAGCCGTTCCTTTTTGCCTTCTCATCATCGAACTCGATGGTGAAGCGCCAAGGTCTCTTTTCCATTTCTGCCATACCTATCGTCCTTTCTGCCAGATGGCTGTTATCATATGTTACCATTATACTATAATGCCGGTATTACGGCAATATAGAAATTGAACACACGTTCTTTTTTGGCAAACGCATGTTACAGAACGGTGGAGAGAACGTTTTCTGGCATCTCGCTTTCCGGCTGGTGTTCGGATGCGCTTGCCATGTCATGACTCTCCCCGGCGAGCGATACCTCCTCTTCCAGTTCCGGTGCGTCAATCTCAATGTTCTTTCCCAGTTCCTCCTCGTAGCGCTCCATGATGAAGGTGTCCGCATGGTCGGCTTTCGATGCGGCTTTGAAGAGATAGGAAGGGTCGTTTTCGAGCGCATTCATCCAAGATTGCAGGTAGGCGACGTGGTTCTCGTAGAACTCCCCCTCCATATCGCATCCCTGTATGCCGAGGTCTGCCGAAAGGAAAAGGCTCCCGAGTTCTGCGACAAGCTCCTCCTCAGCATATGCCGGAGAGCCGAAATCGGTATCCAAATTGCGACCGAGAGCGGATGCATGGCCGGTGGAATGGGTCATCTCATGCAGTAGGACGCGGGTGAACGCTTCGTCCGAGCGGAAGGTCTCTCGCGGGGCGATGCGAATGCGGTCTGTGACCGGAAAGTAGGCGGCGCAGCGCGAGCGGTTGTTCTCGATGACTGGGCAGCGCGAAGATTTCTCAAGGTTTTGGGCGATGATAGCTGTCCGGTCATTCTGGTGGACGGGAGCGTTCTCCGGCGGGATGCCCTCGATATCCTCCGCATTGAAGACATTCCAGTAGCCCACGAGCTTCGGGTAGCGTCCGGCAAGCTCCTTCTCACCGGTATCCTCGTTTTCCTTGTAGAAGGCGAACTGCTTCCATTTCTCGATGAGCGCGGACTTGGCACCCTTTTTCACGTGCCAACCGGCATCCTTTATCTGGTTGAAGGTAGCCCACCGGTTGTCCGTATAGCCGCGCATGAACCCGATGAAGCCAAGATGCACACGGTTTCCGCCCTGATACACGGTGCCGGAGACGGGGTTGTGCGGTGTTAGGGAGGGCAGGTACGGTTCTGCCCAACGAAGCCCGTCGCGCTTCATGTCCTCGATGATTTTCTCAACGACCGCCTGACGCTGGTTATCAATAATCTCCGTAGGAGTCTGCTTCTGCTTAGATTTCATCATGGTCTCCTTTCCGGGAAAGCTCATTGAAATTATACGATAGCTGCCGCTTTTCCGACATGTTCTAAGAAAACGACCCCACAGAATCGCATCTGCGGGGTCTTGACGGTACGTTTGTAGCGTAGGTGCGAACGGATTGAAACCTGCCCTTATTCGGCATCAGAGCCAGTCTGACGGGATTCGGTCGAAACAGTTTCCGTTTGCGCCTGTTTTTGGTCGATACTGGTGGTCACGACCGTCCGCTCATTCTGCTTCCAGAAGTTATAGGAGCAGGAGACGAGGGAGATGACCTGATTCGGTTCGGAATCGGTATCGAGTACCATGGCGGCAGATTCTCGCGAAGAATCGTACCAGTTCCGAAAATCCGAATCACCGGCAAAGACCGTCCGTTTGGTCGGCTCCCATCCCTTCACGATATTCGCGAAGCGCACGGTGTAGCGCATCTTTTTATCGGGGGTCTGGATAAGTACCGTCCGACGCTCCGAAGCGAAGGATTTATCGCTATACCGTTGGATGTTGCCGAAGCAGGTGACCGCGTTCCCGAGGGTCAGGCTGTGTCCAAGGATGACGGCATTCGGACTTTGAAAGCCCTCTTTCTCGCATTCTGCGTCGAGATAGAGCGCACCCAAGGGATTGTAGTTTCGGTAGATATCGTGATGCAGGTAGTAATCCGGGTCGGATGCGTGGGCTTGCAGGATGGGATGGTTGATATCCGTTTGCGGGACGGTAATCCACCCGATAACGTCACTATTTACGCTCTTCCAGTAGTCCCAATCGACGGTGGGAAACTCGGGTTCCCGACCGCCTGTGTTTCCCGTGGCACTTTCCGTTTGCGTGCTGTTCGGTGACGGTGAGGGACTTGCATTCCGGTAGAAATGAAGCAGCACGCCGAAAAGGATGGCAGCGACGGCCAGGAAGACCGCCGCTGCCGCAAAGGCCGCACGGGATTTCCGGTTATGATTTCCCAATCTGGCCATCTGAATTACTTGCTGGCATCCGATGTGGCCTGCGGTGCATCCTTCGTCGCTCCGCAGGTGGTGCAGACCAGCTTGTCGATGACCGTCTCATCGTAAGCCGGGGTGTCGGTGACCTGCTTGTCATAGCCCTCGCTCACCATGACCTCATCGGTGATGGGGACGTTGGTGGAGTAGCCGGAGTGACCGGTTTGCTTGATATGCTCATCGGCCTTGCCGTCGATGACCTGCTTGCACTCATTGCAAACGGTATGGTAGGTGGTCAGGTTCTGGTAGACGGGTGCCACGTGCTCCGTGTGCGTCACAGCGTCATGGTGGACGGTCTTGTAGGTGATAGACCAGTCGTGGGTGTGAGACTTCTCTTTGCTCTTAGAGCCGTCCTTCGCAGACGCGTCGGAACCGCTTTCCTTGGAATCATTCGCCTGCACGGATTCGGCCTTGGAATCTGCATCGGTTTGGTGGCCGATGCCATAATAGGCACCGCCGCCGATGAGCGCGACGAGGGCAAGGCCGCAGATGGCGGCAATGACCTTCCGGTTATGCGGCTTCTTCTCGCTTTCCGGGTTCGCGTGCATGTTGTTCCCATCCGCAGGTGATTCGGTGGAATCTCCGTCGTTCATCTCGATATCGTTCTCTTTATCGTCCTTCATGGGTGTATCCCCCTTTCAAATTAAAAGGAAGGCAGGGTGCCGAAGAGCTGGCACCCTGCCGGTTTCAGGCGTTACGGGCACTAGGCTTCGGTGTTATCCTCTGCGCTCTCGTCCGCATCGCCCTTGGTGGTCTTGCGGCTCTTGATGCCGTAAGCGGTCGCGCAGCCTGCGGCAATCAGGAGGATGCCGATGGCGATGGCGATGTTCGTCATGTCAACGCCGGTCTTTCCGTAGGTGGAGCCTGCCGGGGTCGAGGTGACGGTCACGGACTGTCCCTCGTCGTTGATATCCTTATGCTCCGCCACGGTAACGTCCGTGGTCTTGCCGTCGATATCGCTCTGTTTGGTCAGCTCCTCGAAGACAACCAGTGTATGACCGTCGAGGGAGGTTGCATCGAACTCGCCGAGGTTGATGGAGACCGTGCCGCTCTCACTGTTCGGCGTGAACTTGAGTTCGGCGGTCACGCCCTTGTCGGCAACCTTCAAAGGTTCGCCGGTCTTCTTATCCATGAGCGTGGCATGGAGCGTGTACTCCTTGCCGGGAATAAGACCCTCGTACTTCACCTCGTCAGTGATGACGGCATCCTTGCCAGCCATCAGTTCATGGTCACCGTCGGACTTGTCAGTCGCAGTGGTACCGATGGTACTCGGGGCGAGTTTTACCGTCTGTCCCTCGTTGTCCTTATCGCATTCGCTCGCGACGATGGAAACGGGAGTCTCATCGGAAGCGTTCTCGATGCTGCCCTTGAACATGACCTCAAAGACCACGAGGTTCTTGGTCTCGCCGGACAGGCGGTCGATAACGTCGTTGGAGTTGAAGGTGTAGTCCATGTCGATGGAACCGGACTCCTTCTCAGGGGTGAACTCCGCCGTCTTGTAGACAAGGCAGGAGAGGAGGTCTTTGTTCTCCTCGGCATATGCCTTGACCTTGGCGAGGTCAATGGAAGCGGTCGGGAGCTTCTTTGCGTTCGACCAGTCGATACCGTTATCAGTGACCTCGACCTCATCGGCCTTGTAGGTCTCCTCGATATTACGGACGAAGCTTGTGCCGCCGTCTGCGGTGGCGCTGCCGCTACCCTCCAGACCGGTGAGCTTCCAAGTGCCGTCTTCCTGCTCGGTGAGAGTCTGGGTGTCGGTCTTGACAGTCCAAGTGCCGTCCTCGTTCTCGGTGCGCTCGGAAGCATCATAGGTGTAGGAACCGTCCGCGTTCTTCACGATGGCGGCACCGTTGCCCCAGTCCTTGTCCTTAACCTTGATGGAGTAGGTGTTCGACTGGAAGCCAAGCACGTTCATCAGGCCGGAGGTGAACTTGATGAGGTCATCCTCGGTATACTTCTTCGCGCCTTCGCCGGTCAGTACGGGAAGACCGGTCTTTGCATCCATCAGGATACCGGCCATGGTGTAAGCCTTGCCGGTGAGCACATGGTCGTACTCCACCTTGTCGGTGACGGTGGACTCGGCATCGGCGATGACGGTCTTGTCACCATCGAGCTTGTCCGTGGCTGTGGTACCAATCTCGGAGGTGTGCATGGTGACCGTCTGGTCTTCATCCTCGATATCGCTATGGGAAGCAATCTCCTTGTCCTTGTAGGACAGGGACTCGAAAGCGACCACCGGTGTGTTGTCCTTCAGAAGCGACCCATCGAAAGTGAAGGTTACATCGACGGTGCCGTAGGTGTCCTCGGGAACGAACTCGGTCTCGGCGGTGACGGGGTTGCCGTCGGCATCGAGGAGCTGCTTCTTCGTGACCTTGCCGTCCTTGTCGGTGACCTTCTCGTAGAGGGTGCCGGAAACCTTGTAGGTC
>NZ_JAMOKJ010000010.1:52570-118985 GCF_023656595.1 Coprococcus intestinalis
AAGCGTGGGCTTCGTGATGGTGACGGTCTGGGACTTGTCCTCGATATCGGCATGGCTCGCGAGTTCCTTGCCGTTCAGGGACAGGGACTCGAAAGCGACCACCTTGTCCTTGGCCTTGAGGTCGGACGCGTCGAAGGCGAAAGTTACATCGACGGTGCCGTAGGTATCATCGGGAACGAACTCGGTCTCGGCGGTGACGGGGTTGCCGTCGGCATCGAGGAGCTGCTTCTTCGTGACCTTGCCGTCCTTGTCGGTGACCTTCTCGTAGAGGGTGCCGGAAACCTTGTAGGTCTTGCCGGGAGTGACGTTCTTGTACTTCACGGTATCGACGATAGTAACATCGCCCTCACCGATAAGGTTCTTGTCCGCATCCAAGCCGTCCACGGCAGTGGTGGAAAGCGTGGGCTTCGTGATGGTGACGGTCTGGGACTTGTCCTCGATATCGGCATGGCTCGCGAGTTCCTTGCCGTTCAGGGACAGGGACTCGAAAGCGACCACCTTGTCCTTGGCCTTGAGGTCAGACGCGTCGAAGGTGAAGGTAACGTCCACATCACCGAAAGCGGTTTCGGGAATGAACTCGGTCTCGGCTGTGACAGGGTTGCCGTCGGCATCGAGGAGCTGCTTCTTGGAGACCTTGCCGTCCTTGTCGGTGACCTTCTCGTAGAGGGTGCCGGAAACCTTGTAGGTCTTGCCGGGAGTCACGTTCATGTAATGGACGGTATCGACGATGGTGGCATTATCCTCGCCGATGAGGTTCTTATCACCATCAAGGGCATCCGTTGCGGTAGTGGAGAGCTTGGGCTTCGTGATGATGACAGTCTGGCCGGAATCATTCACGTCGGCATGGGAAGCAATCTCCTTGTCGTTGTGGGACAGGGACTCGAAGGCAACGAGAGAGGTACCTTCCTTGAGCGAACTGCCATCGAAGTAGAAGGTCACATCGACGTTTCCGTAGGAGTCCTCTGCGGTGAAGTTTGCTTCCGCAGTGACGGGGGTACCGTTCTTGTCTTTGAATACCTTCTTCGTGACCTTTCCGTTCTTGTTAAGAACCTTCTCATAGAGGGTACCGGTGACCTTGTAGGTCTTACCGGGGGTCACGTTGTTGTAGTGGACAGTATCGCGGACAGCGACATTTTCCTCACCCGTGACCGTCTTGTCACCGTCGGCAGCATCGACGGCGGTGGTGCCGATAACGGGAGCCTTCACGGTAACGGTCTGGTCAATGTCGTTGATATCCTTGTGGTCGGCAATCTCGATACCGTTCGTGGCAACAGTCTCGAAGGCGACGAGCTTGGTGCCGGTCTTGATGCCGTTGGCATCGAAGGTGAAGGTCACGGTCGCGGTACCGCTTTCGGCTTCCGCCGTGAACTCCGCAGTCGCGGTGACGGGGGTGCCGTCGGCATCCATGAAAGCCTTCTTGGTGGACTTGTCCATAAGGGTTCCCGTGAGCGTGTAGGTCTGCCCGGCGGTAAGCCCGGTGTAACGGACATAATCGGTAACGGTAACATCATCCTCAGCGGTGACGGACTTGCTATTGTCCGCATCGCCCACGGCGCTTGTCGAGAGCTTCGGCGTGAGCACGGTCACCTGCTGGGAAACGTCGGATTTATCCCTATGCTCGGCGAGCTTCGCACCCTTTGCATCGGTAAGCGTCTCATAGACCACGAGGGTCTTCCCCTTGAGGTCGTAGGAATCGAAAGCGTAGTCAAGCGTGACGGAACCTGCGGAGTCATCAGCCGTGAAGGTCTTCTCGGCAGTGATAGCCTGACCGTTAACCGTGACGGCATCGCCGGTAGCGGCATCATGCAGCTCACCGATGACGGTGTAGGTCTTACCCGCGACGAGATGGCTGTACTCTACCTTGTCGGAAATCTTGACGGTGCCGATTCCGACGTAATGGTCGCTATCAGAAGCGTCGTAGGCGGTGGTGTGGATTTCCGGCTCCGGGTCATCGAAGGTGCCGAGGTCGATGGTCTTGGCATCACGGGTCACAGTAACAGTCGTGTTGATGAGCGCATAGCCCTCATTAGCGGAGCAGCGAAGCTCTTCGACGGAATAGGTGTCAAAGGGCAGGGCACCGAGCTTGTTGTCCGCCTTGACGGCATCGGAGGTGGAAGTGGTGCCGTTCTCATCGAGCACGCTGTTGTTGCCGAACCAGAAACCGGCGTTAGCATCGAGCTTCGTGCTGTCGATGGTGTCGCTTGCGGTCAGCGCCCAATCGTTCGCGTTGGTGTTCGAGTCATGCGCGTTCCAAGAGGACGCGGAGCTGAAATAGCCGTTCTCGTCGGTCACGGCGATGTGGGACTCGCCGGTAGTGAGGGAGGTCACCTTGAAGGGCACGCCTGCAAGGCGGTCGGAACCGTTGTCGGCTTTCTTAGTGAACTCGATATCGGAACGGTAGACCTGCTCGGTAACCTCCGGGGCATTGTAGGTGATAACACCTTCAACGGAATTGTTTTCCTGAATCTTCTGGAAAGACACTTCATCAGACTTTACGTAGCCCATTGGGGCTTTAGTCTCACGTATGACAACGGTGCCACGTGGAAGTGCAGGAGTCCCATCAAGTCGATACCAGAAGGCATCGCCAGAGACAAAATGAGCAATGTCAAAGCTACAGAAACCGTTGGAGTCTGTACTAAACGTCCAAGAACGCATCGGCTTCACGTCGGCGTTCTTAAGGTCATCGTAGCTCTTGTAGTCAAGGGTGGCGTAGTAATCGACGGTGAACTCGGCACCTGCAAGGGTGGCGGAACCCTGCGGGAGGTTACCGGCACCGTTATAGGTCTTCTGGCCGTCGAATTTACCGAGAAGCATACTCATAGGGTCATTTGCGGGATTGTCGCTGACCGAGAGCTTCACAGGCGAGGATTCGCGATTCGCGCCGGAAACATCTGCGGTGTAAACCTGCGAATCGGAGAAATATCCCTTGGGAGCCTTGGTCTCCTTCACATAGTAGCGTCCGGGATTGAGCGAGACGGTGTTTGCGTTCCCGCTTGCGTCCGTCGTGAGGGTTGCTACCTTGTTCGAGCAGTTGGAGTCAGTGTAGACCCCATATTCGGCACCTGCGAGGGAATAGCAGTCATTGGCATCGGTAAGGGTCTTATTTGAGGAGTCCTTATGCAGTGTCAGATATCCCTTGTGCAACGTCTTGATGACACGGTAGTAGCGAACGGGATACTTGGGCGTGATTTTGGAAATCACGTTGCCGCCTGCGGAGTTCGGGAAATAGCCCTTTACAATTCCGTCCGCGTGGCTGGAAGAGTGCCAGAAAAGGTCTTCCGAGCTGCTGTTGCCCCAGAAGAAGCCGATATGGCAGTCTGAATTGCTATGATTCCAGTCCGCCGGCTCCATGTAGATGATATCGCCCTTCTCAAGGATACCGGACGCGAGCATCTGCTCTTTGGAGCCGAACGTGTAGCTGACGGCATTGTTGTCGCGACAATACTCTTCCCATTTGGAGGCGTTCGCTTCGTTGCCCCTGTTGTAGCCGTCCTTGGCGGTATAGTTTCCAATGATGGATGTGTTCGCTCCGCAGGCACGGAGGACGGCAACCACAAAACCGGCGCAGTTCATATAGGCACCGCTACCGTACTCACCCTTCGGTTTCCAGCAGTCCCAAGTGTTGATTGCACCGCCCTCGCCATGAGGTCCTTTGTTGCCGTAAGGTGTGGTGAGGTAATACTCGTCGTTCTCGTGCTGGGAGAGCACGGACTCGACCGTCTTGGTGGCACCGAGTGCTTGGTCGATGGTCTGACCGGCAGCATAGGTGCTAACACCCGATTTCTGCGCGGCGTAGGCAAGCCCGGTGGGGCAAGCCGACTGGAAGATGAGCACTGCGGTCATGACCGCAGTGAGCACCTTGGATTTCTTGATTCGTCCGAGAATCTTCATGTGTTCTTTTCTCCTTCCTTGTTTGCGTGGTTTTCTGTGGCTTCGTTGGTGGTTCGTTTGAACTGCGTTTCTCGTTGCGTTCTATCTCTAACCGAAGTCATATCTGCCGATAGCCCCGGTGTTGTTTTCCTCGTTTTGCCCTTCCCCGTCATCGTCTGCGAAGCCCTCGTCCTGAGAGATTTCTGCATCGCGGATGCGCTCGATGGCGGATTCGGTGTAGCCCATGATGCGGGCAATCTCATCATCCGAGTACGTCGGGTGCGCATGTTTCAAGTAGTCGAACACGGCGATGGCGCGGCGGTTGATGGATTGCACCGTGGCATCGGAGTAACACAGCTGCTCCATGGCGAAGAACCGCTCGCCGTTTATCAGCTCATCGCCCTCCCGCCACAGGAGCTTTTCGCCGTCCTTCTTGAGCCAGACCACATCGTCCAGCTCATCTGGCGAGACGAGGAGCATGGCGCTCCCGACCTGACGGGTGGCGGCGGGAACCTTGGTGCCCTCAAGGGTCACCTGTCCGCCTGCGTGCTGCGGATTTCCGTCATACCAGTGCTCTGCGAGAATGATGCCGTTTTCCTCAAGGGCACCGAGGTAGAGGTTCCAGTCGGTAAGGATGTTCGTTCCCTTCGCGCGGAACGGCTCGGAGTTCGTCTGGGCGGATGAGTCGAACTTCTCGTAGCGGAAGGACTTGTATAGCACCTCGATTACCATGAACTGTCACCTCTTTCCTCTGTACTACTGGGCGATATCCTGCCCGGTTCGCGACTTGGTGGACTTGGCGGGGTCATCGCCTGCGAGCGCGTCCTTCCCGGTCTCCATGTCGCGTGCTTCCCCCGCAAGGCTCACGCCGTCCTTGGCGGCGGCACGCTCTGCGGCTTTTCCGGCCTTATAGGAGTCCTGCGCCACCTTGAGTGCGTGGGTGAGGTCGGTGGCCTTCACCTCGTAGCGCTGATACGGGTGCTCGGCATCGTCCTTCTTCCCCGTCCAGATGGGCACCGGCTCGTCCTTCTTGAACGAGACCGTGGCGCGTCCCTTCTCAAGCATGTCCTTCTTCATGTAGTCGGAGAGGAACACATCGGTTGAGAAGCCGCTCACGTCGATGCCGTTCACCTTCGTCCCCTTGGGGAAGGAAACGAAGCACTTCTCGAAGGTGCGCCCGTCACTTGTCTGAATGTCGTGGGGCGTGAGGAAGGCGGCGGGCATGTTGATTTTGGCGTAGTTGTCTGCCTTGGGAGCCTGCTCTGGCTCCGGTGTCTTCTTGGGCATGTTTTTTCATCCTTTCTGTCTGTGCGGAACGGGTAGTCCCGCGCGGTCTATATACGGTACCCGATTTTAGCACAATGGTGTGTTTTAGCTGCTTGGGATAGCTGTCGGCGAACGGATGCAAGTCCGGTTCGAGTGAAAGCGGCTCATGCCTATCGCACCCCCTTCGCATGGTTCGTGGGTTGTTCCGCGCGGGTCGTATCGCAGGTTTCGAGCACTGCGCTTCCGGAAGCGCAGTCATGGGATTCGGCGTTCAGGTCGTAACCGCTTTCCAAGGCATCCGTGAACTCGCTACCGTATACGTTTTCGAGTGCCGCGTGGCACGCGCCCCGCATCTCGGCAAGGCTGCTGTGGTCTGCCGATGCGAACTCGTTTAAGTCACGCATATTGCCCATGACTTCGGTATCGAAGGTGAAGGCCGGGTAGGAGCAGAACCCCGAACGCATGAACTGGCCGGTGAAGGCTCCGAGCTGGGAGATTTTCGAGAGCATCGCTTCTCCCATGTTATTGGTGTCGAGGAAAACGGTCGCGTCCTGTTGCAGTGGGGAACCGAAGTTCACGGTGACGCTGCTCCAAGGCTGTCCGAACGATTCGTCGGTTGGGTCGGAGAGATAGGCGGTCACTGCAAGGTTCCCGTCCGCATAGGACTCCCTGACGAGTTCGACCTGCTGGGTGTATCCGAAAGCATCGAAGGAGAACTCGATGCCCGATTTCTCACTGTCGTTTCCTCGCAGGTTCCCGGAAAGCATGTCCGGGGAGAGTGGTATGGCAGGGCGGTCTGGTGCGGATGCGGTCGTATCGTAGGGCGCTTCTGAGGTCTGGGCTTCGGGCGCGTGGGGCATGGAAGCCTGCCCGAAATCCATGTTCCGAATATCCTCGGGAAGCATATCCGGTGATAGGAGTGTTGCCATGTCATTCCTTCCTTTCTGCCGCTACCTGCGGCCTTTCTTTGTGGGTTTTCTCGGTGTGAAAATGGGTTCTACCGACCCGTCCTTTTGAAGAACGACTTTGCAGTCAAAGGTCTTCCCGGCCTTGGACTTGCAGCCCCTTAGCGGAACCGCCTTCCCATCAAGAAGAGATGTGGCCTGCCCCTCGGTGAACTTCTTGGTGCAGAAGCCGAACAACTTGAACCCGCAGCCCGCGACCTCCTTCCAAGTGCCGTCTTCCTGCTTCTCGTTCTTGATGGAGGAGCAGGCGTAGATGGAGCCGGTCTTTATAACGTCCTTGCCGCACCTCGGGCACTTGCCCACTACGGTCTTTCCGGTACCTGCGATGGATGCGCCCACGTAGGCGGTCTCGCGGTGGTGATTGAAGACCTCGATGACGGAATCTTGCAGGGCGTTCACGTCCGCCTTACCGTCTGCGATATCTTGTTGGATGAGCCACCATCTTGCGGTCACGTCTGCACCGCGAATCTCCGGCGGGAGGAGTGCGTAGAACGCCTTGGCCTTATCGGTCGCTCGAACCTTTCCCTTTCGTTCCTCAAGGTAGCCACGGGTTTTCAGACCCTCGATGATGGAGGAGCGGGTGGCCGTCGTTCCGATACCGCCGTGTTCGCCCTTCTTGCCGTCATCCTTACGCTTAAGGATTTCCCGGATTTCCGGGTCTTTGACGTACTTCGCGATGGATGCCATGTCTGTGATGAGGGTGCCCTCCGTATAGGGTGCGGGCGGGGTGGTCTCCCCTTCCGTGATTGAACAGGAGATACCGGCAAGGGTGTGGCTTCCTGCGGGAACCCATGGGTTCCCCGTATCGGAATCCTCTCTGACACGGCTGTTCGAGACGTTCGGGAAGACAGCCGTGAACCCCGCGTCCGAAAGGCGCTTCGCTGTGAGCTTAAGCGTTCCGCCGTCCACGCTTACCGTGCTCTCGCTCACGTCGTACACGGCGGGAGGAAGAAATTGCATCGCATAGCGCTCGCAGATGGCGGTGTAGACCTTGGCTTCGTCCGGTTCCATCGCGGACACGGGCGCATCCGCTTCCTGCGGGATGATGCCGTGGTGGGCGGTCACGTTCCCATCGTTGAACGCCTTGGAGTGGAGCCGGTAATCCAAAGGCCAGCGCACGCCGAGGTTCTTCATCGCCTGCGCAAGGACTGCCGGTGCCTGCTCTCGGTGCTCTTCCTTGAGGTATTGGGAATCGGAGCGGTTGTAGGTGATGGCTTTGTACTTATCACGCAAATCCTGCGTGATTTGCTGAGTCTCGGCGGCAGTGAAGCCGAAGCGCTCGCTCATGTCGGAAAGCAGCACGGTCAAGTTGTAGGGAAGCGGCGGGTTCTCCTGCTTTTTCGATACGGTCGTTTCAAAGTGCAGGTCGCGTCCGTCGAGCTTTTCCTTAAGGGCTTCCAGCGTATGCCGCTCGAACAGATGCTTCTCACCAGCAAGCAGCCCCTTTCCCGGCAGATACTTGAAGGTGAGTTCTCCGGCATCCGAATCACCGCTTGCAAACAGCTCGTAGAACTTTCGGGTGACGTGGTGGGCGATGGCTTCGTCGCGTTTCACCACAAGCCCCAGCGTCGGGGTCTGCACGCGTCCGACGGTGAACAGGCCGTCAAGACGCTTGGTGGCGAGTCTCGTCTCGTTCACGCCGAAGCACATATCCGCCATCTGTCGGGCATAGGCGGCGTTGCCAGCGCCCCGGCAGGAGTCGTTGGGCACGAGCTTGTCGAATGCCTTCACGATGTTCTTCTCGATGTTGTCGTTCACGTAGACGCGCTCGACTTTACCGGCGTAGCCGAGGTAGTCCAAAAGCTCGTCCACGATAAGCTGCCCCTCATCGTCCGGGTCACCGGCGGCGATGACGGAATCGCAAGTTTCGAGGAGTCCCGCAATCTGGTCTATGAGGGGCTTCTTACTCTCTCCGGTCTTCTTATCGACCGCCGGTTCCTTCGGCCAGTCGTGAACCTCGATAGGGAGTACATCAAGGCTCCAAGGCATTCCCCATTTTGGGTCGATGGCATCCGGTTTCACCAGTTCCAAAAGGTGGCCGGCGCAGGCACAGACCGTGTAGCCGTTTCCCGAGATGGGAAGGCGGGCGCTTTCGGACACCTCTTTTCCCGTGATGGCGCGGGCGATATCGCGGGCGAGCATCGGCTTCTCCGCGATGACTAATTTGCTCATATGGCTTTCTCCTTTCTGCTTCATTCAAGGGGCGAAGGTTAATATCCCCTATCCAGCCGGTAATCGTTAGCGGTCTGCGTATCTATCCAAGGCACTTCGGGCGTTGCAGAATCCTGTCAATATCGAGACCGGAACAATTTTCCGCAAGCGGAAGACCGGATAGGTCTTCGAGCGCTTCGATTTTCCTGCCGCTTACGAACACGAAGGCATCCATATCCCGTAACAAAGCGAAGTAACGGATGAAGTTCTGCCTGCTGTAGACGCTCAAAACCATATTCGTCTCAACTTCGCGCTCCCCGTAGTTTCCCGTGCCGTCCGGTTTGATGCCCGCGATGAGCGGGGTATCGTAGGCATCGGTCGCGAGAAGGATGGCAAGCAAAACATCGTCCCTGGTCGGGCTGTTGGCGAGAACCACCGGGGAAGCAAGAAGCTCGGGGAAGCGCTTTACCTGTTCGACGGAGAAGCCGTGCCGGTGGGGGTTGTAATCGGATTTCGGTGTGAGAGCCTGAAAGAGATGCTTCTGCGTGTAGAGCATGGGGCGCTGCTCGAACCCGGTCTTCAAGAATATCTCCGGCGTGTCGCAGACTTTCAGGGCATCGTGGGGACTGTATGCGCCGCAGGCGGCAAGGTCAACTTCGTGTCCGAATCGCAGGTACTCGCTGCATCTGCTCGCATAGGCTTCTTGTGCTTTTACATTTCCGTTCCCATCCTTAAGGCGGGCGATGCCGCACGTGTCGAGATAGGTCAGGCGCTCATTATCCGGCATTGCCACGGAGTTCTCGTACTTGCAGATGGTCGTGATAATCTCGGAGCCTTTTTCAGCTTTCGTCATTCGCACCTCCCGTTTTTTTTTCGCATTTGTGGAGATGCCGCCCCCATACGGGATGCGGCATCCTGTCTTTCTGTTTTTGTCACTTTGGGTTCTATCCGATGTTCTGGTCATCCTTTCCGGGCGCATCCCTTGCAGGTGCATCCGCCGCGAGCGCGTTCCTGCCGGATGTGCAGTCGTGGCTCTCCACGGAAATGTCGTAGCTGCCCGGAGTGATACCGTGTCGGATATCATCGACAGCCTTCGCCCCGCTTCCGGGTCTACTGATGACGGTGAAGTACCCTTCCACGCGGGCAGTCTCCCCATCCGTGAGCGACCGACTCTCCCCAGTCTCTGGGTCGAAGCCCACGGCTACGATATCGCCGTTTAGAACGGTATAGAAATCCCCCATCTCCACGACCTTCGAGTAATCGAGCTGGGAGAGATACCCGGCCTTTGCCATCTCCTCGGTGGCGAAGATGGCACGGTTTGGCGGGCAGGTGAACAGACCCTCCCCGTTCACGTAAAGGGAAACCTTCTCGCCGAAAGCGATATCGAAAGTCTCGATATCTCCACCCACCAGCGCTTGCAGCGGTTTTAAGGTGCAGCCGTTTTTATCCGGCAGAAGGGTCACCTCGCGCGGAAGTTCGCCGGTGGCGATGAGCATGGCACGGATACCCTGCTCTTCGGGAGTACCCAGTGCATCTTCGGGTAGCGGTGCGCCGCCCTCGTTCTGGATGAAGGCGGAAAGCTCCACGCGGGCGCGGTTCATCGTCGGAAAATGGTTTGCGACCTCGTAGCGGCTTTCCAGCTGCTCCCGGAGCAGGACTTTCAGGAGAGGAATCCGGTATTCGTCACCGGCTGTCTCCTTGAAATCACCGATGGGGTCGTAATCCGGGTTGCCCCAATCGGAGCGGAATCCGCCGTCTTGCAACACGCGGCGCACGTACTCCTCCGGCTGCTCATCGAGATTCAGATATCCGGTGAGGGTTGCCCAAGTATCCCCCTCCGGCCAAGCGAAAGCATAGGTGAAGGACTCCTTATCCGTCTGTTTGGCGAAGCCTGCGCCTGCGCCTTCCCTGCCGAACAGGGAACCTATCTCCTTGAAATTATCGGTCATCTATTTCACCTCCTTGTCCGGGTCAACTTCCGGCGCATCCTTGGTTTCCGTTTGGGTGTCGATTTCCTTCCGTCCAGAAGCCATTTCGTGCGCTTCCTCGTTGAAACCATATTCCTCATCGCCGCAGACAAAACCATCGAAGAAGTCCTTCGGCAGGTTCGCACCCATGACCATGTTCATCATGTTCAAGGCGGAGTCGGAGTTGGGACACTGTATCCATGGGTAATCGTCCTTCTCGACGCGCAGGCGCAGTAAAAGCTCGCCGAGGACTTGCTGCCATGGGGTGATATCGACACCCCTGTTATACAGCCGGAAATCGGTTATGGTCTCGCAGTCAAAGCAGGAAATCATGTCCGCGATATCGGAAAGCGGTACCTTGTCGAGGTCGATGGACTCGCAGGCCACCTTCCAAGCGCCGGTGGCATGTCCGGTCTCCGGGTCGCGGGCGGGACAAGCGGTAGCCAGACTGACGATGGAACCGAAAAATCCGTTGGTTCTTTCCCTCTTCGAGAAAGTGAAGTTGTCGGTAATATCCGTAAAGTTGTTGTCGAGATATTCATCTTCCAAACGGCTCCAATCGCCGAACCATTTGGGATTCGATATGTTGTTAAACATCTATTCCATCTCCTTGTTCTGATTGATTTTCGGGATGCCATCGAGTCCCGTCTGCTCCGCAAGCGCTTCCTTGCCGGATGCCATGTCACGGGATTCGGACTTGACACCGGTTTCGCTAACTTGTGCCTTCTCGGGTTCCGCCTGTGCCAGCAGATGCTCCTTCATGGATTCCAGAGCCGGAAACGGGGTGCCGTCCCTAGCTTCCGCGAGCAGATAGCGCATCTGCTGGGAGGTAAGGGCTGGGGTGTGCATAAGGATTGTGGAGACCTTTGCCATAGTGGCATCGGAAAACTCTGCCGCCGTTGCATCGAAGACGGCCATGAGCTGTTGCGCGTTCATGTCCGCGCACGCCTGCATGGTCATCATGAGAAGTGGCGCGTTATACCCGCACCGGTTCACGGCATAGGCACAGGCGCTCATCTGCTCTACGGAAAGGGAAGCCGGGAACAGCCCTGCAAAGTCCGCATCGCTCAGGTCTGCAACCGGGGTCTGCCCGCGCATGGCGGTAAGAAGCGCGATTTGCTGCTCCGGTCTGTAGTCCGGGTTCATAATACGCGCCACCTGCGCTTCGGTCAGCGAGTGCTCACCGGTATAGGGGTCATGACGTGCGTTTTCCATGGCGGCGGCG
Source organism: Coprococcus intestinalis (assembly GCF_023656595.1). Lineage (NCBI taxonomy): Bacteria > Bacillati > Bacillota > Clostridia > Lachnospirales > Lachnospiraceae > Coprococcus > Coprococcus intestinalis. Next base: position 64,015 of record NZ_JAMOKJ010000010.1, read on the forward strand.
ATGACCTCCATGCTCTCAGGGGTAAACGCGGGCTTTGCGATGGCGCGGACGGTCTCATAGGGGATATGGCCGCGCAGGAGGATGTTGTTGATGGTGAGCAGCTGGGAGCGGGAGAGACGTTCCACAGGTAAGTCGCTCCCACCGTGCGCCACGACCAGATAGGCGGCTTCCATGCGCCGTGCGTCCATCTGCGGGTCTAGGAAGCGTGCGAAGTCTCCGCCCCTGATGGCGATTTTCGCGATGGCTGTCATCTGCGCTGCGGTGTACTTGGGGGTCGCGAGAGCATCCAGCACGTTTTCTCCCACCGCCGGATTCAGCGCGGCGGCGATGATGGCATTGGCCTGAAAGCCGTTGTACTCGTGTTCGGTCAGGCGCATCGCGTCGGCTTCGGTTAGGCCACGGTCGATGGCCTGTTCGTACTGAACGAGCTGTTTGTCGGTAACGGTTTCCGGGTCGAATGTTTTTCCGTCAGGTGTCATAGGTGTCCTCCTTTCTGCCTATGAAACGGCTTTGTCACAGGGAGCCATCTGCCTTTTCCGCGCGTGTCGGGACATCCTTTATCTCCGACTGGCTATCGAGTTCGGTGCGAGCAGCCTTCGCGTCGCGGGCTTCGGATGCGAGAGATGCGGCAGTCGCTTCCGGCTCGACGGATGTAGACTTCTCGGCTGCACGCATGGCTTCGGCGGGGGAAGCCCCGTCCATCAGCGCGAGGTCTACCGAACGCAGCTGCGCAAGGTCAAGCTCCGTCACAGGGAGGTCTTTGCCGCCGTGGAACAGCACGGAAACAGCCGCCTTAAGTGTCTGCTCGTCCATATTGCGAAAATCGAGGGGGTTCTTGCCGACAGAAGCGATATCCAGAAGACCGCGCATCTTACCGGACGAAAGGGTCTTGTCGGCTATCGTCTCAAGCGTCTCGGACGAGACGTGCGGGTTACGGGCGGCTTCCATGAGGATATCCGCCTGCCTGTGAGAGAAATCATGCGTAGCAATCTGCGTAGCGATGGGAAGCGGCACATGGCTCTCCATCGCTTCCGCGTAATGCGGGTAGTCTATGTTTTCAGGCACCGTCGCAACGCTCTCCGGCACCGCTTCATAGGAGACGATATTTCCGTCGATGCAATAGCCGAGGTCGATGGGAAGATAGCTGTCAGCTTCCTTGGTCTCGGGGGAAAGCTCGCTCTCCTTAACGAGTCCCATGATGCGGTACACGTCCTCGGGGGTCGCACCGGAATCGAGAAGTTCGTGGAGGGTGTTCTCGATAGCACCGGAAACATCCTCCATCTCCGGGTCGAACTTGCGCTCACCGAGCGCGAAGCAGGGACGGGCGAAGTTGGTGTTCAGGGTATCGACGGTATAGACCCTGAGCGCATACTCCCCCGGAGCGTACCAGTAATCCTCATCGTTGTGGTAGGTGAGCAGGAGGGAGAGGTCAACGGGAATCTGCTTCTGCCCAATCCAGAAGTCGTTATCTGGCATGGCAATCATCCTTTCTGTGTTTCTGGTTGTGCGGTTTGCTGGCTTTCTGGTGTTCTATCTAACGGGAGAGGTCGGGCTTTGCGACCAGATGCTCGCGGGAAGGTGCGGCAGATGCGCCTGCAAGCTGTTTGGAAGCTGCCATCATGTCCTTGGCTTCCCCGGAGAGGGAGATACCGCCGCCGCCCTTTCCTCCGATGCCCGCACCCTTTGTCACGACGGCCTGAACGACCTCTTTTGCGGCCTGCTTGGCGGTATTCACAAGGCCGCTTCCCGTGCTGTCACCGAAATCTTCTGCCATGTTCATTTCTCCTTTCTTGCCAAAAACGCCTAAAGGGCGTTGTCGTTACCGTCTCTCGACTCATTCAGTTTCCGAATCACATTGAGGGCGGCTTTCCTGTTCTCCGGGAGAGCGAAGCGCGATAGGGCGGCTTCTCTCGCTTCCCTCGAAAGGGAATAGCCGCCATCGTCCGCACCGGGCAGGATGCCGAAGACCTCCTTGCAGGTCTCCTTGAGGAAAGCATTCACCTTCGCAAGGTCATCGCCCTCAAGCCAGTCGGTCGCGGCTTGTGTGTTGAGTGGATAAGCGAATCCATACGCTTCAAGGCCGTCGAGGTCGGCACCGACCATTCCGTTCCAAGGGTAGCCGAGCAGGGTGTTCATGTGGAAACTGGCTACGAACTGCCCGTTATCCTCGGTATCGTAGAACTCGACCATCGTGTCGGCGCAGGGGGGATTTCCCTTCTTGCTTCCGCGAGGGAAGCCGTCCGCACGGGGTTCACCGGGATAGACGAGATGCACGCGCCATTTTCCGGTGGTGAACTCGCGCGGAAAGGTGCTATCAGGATTCTTTTTCATAGATTCCATCCTTTTTAAAGGGCGTTCCCGTTAGCGAGGACGGTCGCGGCTTCTTTGCACTCGGCAGCTTTTTCTTCAATCCCCATCTGGTTTCTGCTCAGCCCATTACGTGATGCAGTGGCATCCTTCGCTTCCCCCGTGAGGGAGTAGCCATCCTCGTCCTTTTCGTCACTGGGAAGGGAGCCGCAGAACTCCATGCAGCTTTTCTTGAGAAAGTCGTTCACCTTCGCAAGGTCATCGCCTTCAACCGTCCAAGCGGGGATGCCGCCATCAAGGGAGAACTGGTTCCCGTTCTTGAGCATCGTGTCGATGGAGACGGCAATAGAATCGTCCTCAAGCAGGTCGGTCATGTAGTAACGAGAGACGAACTGCCCGCCCGGGAAGCGTGCGGCATCCTGCGAGGTATCGTAGAACTCCACAAGGGGGTAGGACGCGCGATGGGCGGCGGCAGGTACGCCAGAGTAAGCATTTAACTCATAGGTCAGGCAACCATCGAGACCGTAACGCTCTCCGGGGTAGATAAGATGCACACGCCATTTGCCGGTGGTGAAGTCGTGAGGGAGCGTCCCTTCCTCTTTCTCGTATTCCTCAGAAGGGCATCCGAAGGACTGCTCCGCGTAACGGGGGGTGGCGCAGAGTTCCGGGCTGTTATAGAGGTCGTGGATGAACTGGTTCTCGTCGCCAAGCTCATAGTGCTTTCCCATGGCGGTAAGCCCTTCGAGGGGCAGAGAATCCTCGTAATCGAGCTGTCCCCAAAGGCGCTCGCCCTCATCGGTGAGCTGACGCATCTCGACGGATACGCGTCCGTCATGGTGGGCACCGGCAAGGTAAAGCGTGCCGTTTTCGTCCCAGACCTTCTGAATCTCGCAGTCGGCGAAAACGTTGCCCTGACCGAAACGGGATGGAGAGCAATCGGTGGCGGCATCGAAGTCCTTGTAGACGGCAATGCCGGTGGACGTGCCGTTCCAGCGCCCAACACTTCCCGACACGAGGATGTGGTTGCCGCCGTAAGGGTTGACGAAATCCGACATGTCGGACTTCTCTCCGTTAAAGAAGGCGGCAAGTGCCCGCATCTCCTCCTCGTAATCGAAATCTTTCATCTCCATCTGATGATTGAAAATCTCATCGTCGGTGAAGTCCTCGCGCACCTCATCCTCGGTCAGACCGTCACGTTCCATGAGGTCGTTTATCGCCATCTCTTCGCCTTCGTCTCCGTAGTAGGAGTCTTCGTCGAAGACGATACGCTCTTTCGGTTTCGGTTCCATAGAGTCTCCTTTCAGCAGAAAACGGGTGGAGCCTTGCCCTCACCCGTTTTCAGGCACATTTCTAACGGTTGTCGGTGTCTACAGGCGGCTGCGCATCTCTATCGTCCTTTTCCGGGGCATCCTTTTCCGGGGCGTTACCATCAAGCCCATCCCTGCCGTTTTCCATATCGTGCGCTTCGCTGTCAACGGAAACCGCTTCCGGGTCGATATCGCACTCAGAAAGCTCGGCCTTCCACTGCTCGGCGAACACCGCGTCGTATCCCTTTTCGTTCACGGCGCGAACCGTTTCCACGCTCATCGCGCAGGGGTTCACGCGCCCCGCGATATCATCGTTGTCCTGTATGAAGTTGTCGGCACAGTCGGCGAAGTCTTCGCCATATTTCTCCTCGAACGTGGCATAGATAGCCGAGATGATGGTGTCCTTCGCGTCATCGGTCGGCGCATAATCCTCATCATAGGAGAGGTCGTTTAAGATTTCGTCTGCAAGGCTTTCCCGGATGGCATAGACCCCCATATCCCTTAGCTGGTCGAGGGTGCCGTAACGGCAGATATCCTCGCAATGGTCGTAGAGGTCGGACTTGAAGCACACGTACTGCGCCATCTGAACCATCTTGTAGATATCGCCCTTGCAGCCTTCGAGAAGGCCGTCGAACTCGGCTTCTTCCAGCCACTCCGTGTGGTCGGGAAGCCACGTGAGAAGGGCATGGTAGTTGTCATCGACCTTATACTCGGCAGTTTCGCCGAACGCTTCGGTGATGTCACCGTCGAAATCAAAATCCTCCACCTCGTCGCGCAAGTCCCCGAGGTCAAGGTCTCCTTGCAGCTGCTCGATAGTAACGAAACCCTTCGGCAGCTTCGGATGGTCATAGGCGTACCGCGCGGCACGCTCGGATGCGGCCTTCTCGACCAGAGTGTTTACCTCGTCCTCATGCTTTGTCAGGGTTTTCGATATCTCTTCGATTTCCCAGCCGGAGAGGTACAGCTCGTCTTGCATCCACAAATTCGTCTCTTTGCAGGAGTCGTAAGCACGGAGGGCAGCAGATGGCTTTACCCCCTGTGCGTAGAGCTTGTCCACAAACTCGTCAGTGGAGTATTTTCGCAAGGTGAGGGCATCGTCTGCGAGGGCGGAGAAGACCTGTGTGACAGTTGGCTCCCCAAAAGCCCTCGGGTCAGATACGAAGGTGGTGGAGAAGTCCTTTCCGCCTTTGGAGAGGGTGAGCAAGTATTTCACGTAGTAGTCTGGGGCAACGGTGTCCCTTTCCCGGTTCGTAATCTTCATCTGGAAGCCGGACAGAAACTTAGCCACTGCTTCCGTAGTGTCGTATGCCATAGCGCGTTCCTTTCCATCGGAAGCCGATGCTTGGCTTCCAATAATAACTTATTAAGGGGAAGGGGCGCACCGGTTTCGGCACGCCCCTTCGGTGAGCGGTAGCAGGTTTTCGGTAAGCGTCTACGCGCCGAGGATTTCCTTCGCCCAAGAGCCGGACTTTACAAGCCCCATCATGGTCGTGATGAGAACGGCGATAGTCTTGATGATGACACCGAACGAGTCGAATGTTTCTACGCCCTGTGCGAGACCAAGCATCTCAGCCTTTCCAAGTCCGCCGGAAACCGCGAGGGCGGTCACAAGATGCGGGTAGAGGTAGAGGATAAGAACCATGACCACGCCTGCGAGGGCTGCTGCCGCAAAGTTCTTGAGGTAACCGATTCCGATTTGCTTCGTCTCCTCGAAGCCGAGAAGGGAAATGGGAATCGGAGAGAAGGCGGCATAGACATAGAGCTGAACGGAACGCCCGAGGGCAACGACCATTGAGACCGCATAAAAAACGAGTCCGACCGCCCATGAAATGAGTCCGAAAATCAAAAGGAGGAAGCATCCGCCGAACGTGGCATCGGCCGCATCGTCCTTGGTCATCTCGATTCCGGGTTCATACCAGTTTTTCGATTGCAGTTTGTCCGACACGTTACCAACGAGGTCGTTGAAGATGCTGTAGATGGCAGAAACGAGGTCGAGGGCGTTGTCGATGAAGTAGCTGAGGATGCAGTAGGTCACCACGAGGAATACGATATCCTTCACGGCGGGAAGGGTGCTCGTCGCGTCGATGCGCTGGCTAATCTTGATGAGTTGCATCAGCATGAAGAGACCTAGGATGGCATGGGCAACGGGGATGACCCCGGCCTGATAGAAGTCTTTTACCACGCCATACGGCTCGGTTGTTCCGAAAAGCTCGTTGAACGGCCCGGAAATGAACTTCGCATCAAGCGTCTGGTTGATGACACCGAAATAGGTATTGAAGAGCGTGGCAGCGATTTGCAGAAGCCACGTTTTAATCATGTTGGGGATATCAAGGAAGTCCCCGATGATACCCGCATAGGCCGGATGGGGAATGAGGAGCACGAGTGCGCAGGCAGCGAAGAGCGCGAATGTGCCCGCGAGACAAGCCTTTCTCCTGCGCAGGGGAACCGTCTTCGTCTCCTCATGCTGTGTGGATTGTAAAGTCAGTTGTTCATTCATAGAGATTCCTTTCTGCCTGCATGGCGATGCTGCCCTAGCCCTCGAAGGAGAACTCGCCCGTGGACTGCTCGTAAACGCAGGTGACGGAAACAGAGTTTGTGTCGTTGAGCTTGAAGTCCGTGGTGATGACCCCGTTCTCATAGTCGAGGTTCACGACTTTCTGCCATGTAGCTTCGGTGACAGAAGGGTAATGGACGGCGCACCACTTGGAGAGGGCGGTGGTGACGGCCTTCTCATCCCCGCCGAAGAGTTTCGTGACCTCGCTGTTCATGCCCTTCACGGTAATGTTTTCCACCGCTTCGGCACGCTCGTATGCGGTGTTTTTCTGAGCGAACATCGTAGAGCTTGTAAGGGTGGAGATGGTGTTCTCACCGGGGGTCTTAGAATCGGAGTTCACCGCAGCGCCACTGCCGTCCGTGTAGGTCACGATATGGGTGCCGGTATCGGTCTCGAAGACGATGGTATAGAGATAACCGCCGTACCCATCGGAGGTCTTTTCCACGCGGGAGATGGCGTAACTATGGACGGTCGGAGTTCCGTTCACCGTTTCCACGTAGGAGTCATCGGCAAACTTGAGAGTGTAGCGCCCCTCGCTTACCGACCAGACGGAAGAGGAGAGGGTGTCGATGAGTTCCTTGGCATCGGTATCGTATCCCTTGATGATTTCCTTCTGGGCATCGGTAAGCTCCACTTTCCCGGTTTCCTCCTTCGTCTTCTTCTCAGCGGCTGTGGTAGTGTCCGTGTTATTTCCTGCGTGCTGCTCCTTTGCGGTTTCCGCGCGGTGATGCGACACGTTGATGGCGCTCATGGCAGAGCCGCAGGTGAACATCAGGAGCAGGCACAGGGCGATGACGGAAAACTTCTTGTGTTCCGCCATCCATGCTTTCAGTTTCTTCATAGCAGGTATCCTTTCTGGTTTCCTAGCGCCAGTCCCATGGATAGCCGCAGACAACCCATCCTCTTCCGTTTTGGGAAACCCAATCGGACAGGGAGATGGTGCGCAGACCGGAGTAAATGCTATCCATGACCTTGCCGTCACCGATATAGATGCCGACGTGCCCGTAAGCGTTACCGGCGGCGGTATTGGAGCCGTATTGGGCGGAGATGAGCATTCCTACCTTTATCTGGGAGAGGTCGGTGGTGGCGCGTTTCTGGCTGTAATTGGCACCGTATCCCTGATTGCCGAGCTGCGTATTGCCGTTGCCGCCGACGGGATGACCGGCTCTTGCATAGACCCTTGTTGTCCATGTGGCGCAAAGGTTGGCTCCCGGCCACGGAGTCTGCGAGCAGGCATTCACGATATCCTTCTGCCACTGGTCGGCGCTCTGGTAGTCCTGCCCGCCACCGGGAATGAGGGTGGTGCCGGAGTATTGGTTCTTGAACTCCTCTGCGGTCATGGAATCGAGCTGCGCAACGAGCGGATAGGCTTGGCAGATGGAACGGTACTGGGCGATATAGCTGTCCTGCGACGCGGTGTAGTACCCACCCTCGCCGAGGGCGCGCAGGAAGAGTTCGGAGTTGTTGGTGTCGATGGCCTTCTGGTAGTTAGGTACACGGGTGTAGTTGGATTGTTTATACAGATGCTCGCACCGGTATTTCATGTACGAATCATCGTCTTTGAAGACGGCGAAATCCGCGTAGGTCTTGTAGGCAGAGCCGGAAGCACTGTATTCGGTGGTGAGCATTTTAACGGAACCCGTGATGAGTCCGCCGTAGTCATAACCGGCATATTTCACGCCGCCGTAGTTGTGGTACAGCCGCCCGAGGTCGGAACCGGAGTCTGAGGTGCCGTTCTCAATCATCATCTGGCCGAGGAGTGCCGAAGCGGGATATCCGTACTGCTCGTGGGCGTTCAGACACGCGAGCACGAGGTCGTAGGTAACCCATGCAGGCATCCCGTCAAGCGATGCGCTCTTTTGCTCCTCATCGGCGGCACCTCCACCGACAACGGAAATCAGGCCGAAGGCCAAGATGAAGGCAATGATGAGTGGAAAGAATTGGGAGACGGCACCGGCAAGTGATGAAAGCATTCCCTTGATGCCACCGGAAAGAATCGCGAGCGCCTTTTTCTTTCCAGCTTGCGTCGCAGCATTCTCGTAGACGTTCCTATGGAAGTATTTGGAGAACTGCATCCGCTTCTGGGCAGCTTTCTTATCCAGTTTCTCGGTGCGGTATTTCTTTTCCGAGAGGGCACCGAGAGAGTCTTTCTTTTCAAGTGCATCCTTACCGGAACGAAGGTGCTTTCTCGCCTTTCCGGCAAGTTTCGCGCCGGTGTGCGTGGTTGCGACCAAATCGTCCGTGCCTTCCAGCTCGGAGTCTTTGAGAGCGTTGTGGGCAGCTTTTGCGGCTACACCCTTTGCACCGAGTTTCAGGCTCTTATTCAGATTGTAGCGAGACTGCACCTTTTTCGTGAGGGCATTTTTTCCGGTTAGCTGGCTACGGGATTTTCCGTCAAGGGCATCGGCGGCGGAAGTCTTCTTACGTTTCCTTGCGATGGCATCGAGGGCGGTACTTCCCGCGCCGTGCGTGCCCTTCTTGCCGACGGAATAGAGGTCACCCTTTAAGGCTTTGGCGCTCTTATCTGCCTTTTCCACCAGACCGGTATTGACGGCATCCGTCTTTTCGGTCTTGAGGAGATTACTCATGGCTTTCTCACGGTCGTTTCCGCCGGTCGTGAAATCCGAAGCCTTCATCTGACGTTCACCGTCCTTTCCGGGGTCTTCTTACTGGGTTGCTAGATAACGGGTTTTGCATCTTTCTTGTCCCCAAGCCCCGTCTTCTTCGTCTCATTGGGGTTCGTGGAGAACAGGTCATAGAGAACGTTGCCGGACGGGAACTTGCCGCGAATCGGCACGCGGGCGTTTCCTGCGATGAGCAGGCCGTCACCCGGCTCTGCGGACTCGTCGATGCATTCCTCCTCCTGCTCGGACAGGTTCAGAAGTTCCGCCCACTTCATACGGTCAAGCGGGGACTGCTTGAGAAGCATGAGGAAGTCCGCGTTAAGGACGATATTTCGCGCCGCTTCGTTGGCGAGCATCGCCGTGGCGTTCTGACTGATACCTGTCAGCAAAAGTCCGAACTTACGACCCTCGTTGGAGAAGCGGGAGAAGTAGTTAAGTACCGTCGGGTACGCGAACATACTCTGCATCTCCTCGACGTAGAGCCATGTGCGGACGTTTCGCTTTGCATTGAAGTACATGCGGTTGCGGACGGCTTCGCAGACATTGATGAGGGCGAAGACCAGCATGGAATCCGGCAGGTCTTTCAGGTTGAAGTCCACGATGCGGGTGTTGAAATCGACGTTGCTCTGATGGTTGAAGAAGTTCATGGAACCCTTCACGAATCGCTCGTAACGGAGTGCGATGACCTGTGCCTGCTCCTCCGGCTGCTCGTTCGCGGCATCGTAGAAGTCCTGTAAGGTCGGCGGAAGATTGTCTCCGCGCTCTGCGGCCTTCTGGAAGGCAAGCTCGGTGCAGCGCTGTACGAGTGACTGGTCAACCTCAGAGAAGTTCGACCCGGCTTCGGCAGCGGAAGCGCCCGCCTGAGCTAACATCGCGTCCACCTTGAACGCAATCTGCTCGTTTCGCGTCATGTGTTCCACGGATACCGTATCGAAGGGGTTCAGATGGGTTCCGGTACCCACGCCGAAGTGGTAGGTGCTGCCGCCGTAGCGTTCGGCGATAGCGGTGTACTCGCCTGCGCGGTCGATGACGTAAATCTCGTCCGTCGGATTGGAGAAGATGGTGCCCGTCATCTCGGTCTTGGTGAACATACCCTTACCGGAGCCGGTCTTGCCGCAGACGAAGCCCATCGGCGAGGTGAGCTTCTTGCGGTTGCAGACCACGAGGTTGCGGCTGTGCTTGTTCTGGCCGTAGAAGTTGCCGCCCGCATCGTCAAGCTCCTGCGTGGCAAACGGTACGAGGATGGAAACCTGCGCCGTGGTGAACATGCGGGAGATTTCCACGTGGTTATGGCCGAGCGGGAGGATGGAATTAAGTCCCTGACGCTGGCGATAGTCATAGGTATCAAGCTCGATGGAGTTCTGACGTGCCGTGGAGATGATGCGAAGTACCTGCGTATCCAGCGCTTCCTTGCTCTCCGCGTAAGTGTAGACAAGCCCCGTGAAGACATAGAGACGCTGGTTCTTGTTCTGCAAGTGGTCGAGCACGTCCTCCGTCTCCTCCTTGGAGTATTTCAGCTCCTGCGGGAGGATGGAGAAGTCATAGCCTTTGTTCACTGCCGAGCGCTGTTCCTCGATGATTTCCTTGTCAATCCATGCGGAACGGGTGCGCACGTAATTGATAGCCTTGGATTTATCCATGGGCTGCACGTACCACGTGATAGCCATGGGGATAGGAAGGTCTGCCATGTCGGCAAGTGCGCGGTCGGAAAGTTCCGAGCCGAACTTCTTCATCACGAGTACCTGTGCGTAGACCCCGTTATCGAGTTTTACGCAGTCGTTATAGTGGCCGTCCGGGCGGAAATCAATCTGCGTCGGTGCGATGCAGTCCTTTGTAGTCTGTAAGCGCTTGGCGGAAATATCGCGCTGGTAATCGAACAGGAACGGCTTATAGGGGTTCAGGAGTGAATGGATGACAGAAAGGCGCTGGGTGCCGTTCATAAGGTGTGCCTTGCTGCCGATGGAGTTTAGGATGCGGGAGGACTCGACCTCGATACGGGAGAGCTGACGCGCTGCATCTTCTGCGGTGTCTGCCGTCACGGAATAGGTGAGGTAGCGGTTCCTGCGGATGTTGCTGACCCCCTCCTTCACCTTATCGTTCAGGATGTTGTTGAACACCTGCGCGTCGTTCCTTGCAGCATCGTTTGCCTGACGCTCCGGGTCGAAGAACTTGCGGTGACCGACCTCTTCCTTGAGGAGCGGCGTGTTGATGACGCTCATCTGCACGAGCGTATCCGCACCGAACTGGTCGTAAATGCGGGTGATGGCGGAGAACATGGCTTTCTGCTGCTCATCGCGCACCGAGTGGTAACTGGTGTCATCGAAGGCGATGGAAGAGGAAAACATTCCCTCCTCCACCTCACAGATGCCGTCCTGATACATCTTGTTGTAGCCGATGTAGTTCACCACGTCTTTCGCGGAGTCGCGCTTCTTTCTGGCATCGGCCATCTTATCGGACAGCTCCTTGTCCCTGTCCTTTAACTGGGACTTGATGGAGCTGTAGGTCTTTTTCGCTTCCTTCTCGGCCTTCTTGGCTTCCTTTTTCCTGCGCTTCATCTCGCGCTTGGCGTGCTTCTTCTCCTTTCGGGTCAGCTTTCCGGCACCCTGCGTGACGCGTGCGACCTGAGAGATGGCATCCATGTCGATAGCGCCGGTATCGGAGCGCAGGGGCGCGGTGTTCCCGAACCCGTCACCGGATGCGTGGACGAACGCGTCCACGTCAAATGCGGCGTTAAGAGATGACCCGTCCTGCCCTTGGGGAGTAGGATTCGATGCCGCGAAGGTTTCCCTGCTTTCGGTAGTGTTTTCCATAGATAGTTCCTTTCTGCTTGCTGTTTTCCGACTCAGAGAGAAGTCCCGCAAGACGCATGGACGGCTTGTAGAAGATGCGGTCGTTCGTGAAGTTTGCCTTAAGCCAAAGCGGCGCAAACTGCTCGAAGGGCATCCCGCAGGGCTTCACGAAGCCCACGCACCAAAACGGCAACGAGACGGCGTAGATAAAATAGGTGCAATCGCTGACGTTCAGCCCCAAAACGAAGTAGATGTAAAGCCCGGCAAGTACCGAGACAGAAAGCGCACCCGTGATGGATACCAGGGTGCGCATGGTCATCTTGCCTACGATTTTGGGCTGATACTCGGCGATATCCTTGTGTACTGCTACAGAGAGCATGTTAGATATCGCTCCTTTCTAGCCCGCGAGGGAACCCCAGTTGATACCGGTCTTGAAGTACACGGCAGCACCCACGACGATGGCACCGCCGATAATCATGGCGAGGGCACCGGAGAGCTGACCGCCGCCGCCCTGCATACCGTCCTTGATGGTAAGGCCAAGGTTCACAAGGCCGAAGACGATGAGGATGCCGCCGAGGGCGGTCACACCATCAGAGAGAAGGTTTTTCACGTTTTCCAGCATGTCTGATTCCTTTCTTGTTTACTTGTTTTCTAGTAACCGTACAGATGGGCAAAGGCGATACAGGTAAGCCCCGCGACGATGATTGCAATGGCTTTGCGTATCTCCCCGCCCCCGCCGCGAAGAAGTCCCGCGAGGGTCATCCCAAGATAGATGATTCCCACGACGGTGAATGCGCCCGCAGCGGTTCCTATCGCCGGGGCGGCGAGTTTGACGAGTGTTTCCAAGTTCCTTCCTCCATTCGTCCCCTTTCTGCCTTTTTCGCGTGGCATTTCTCTTAATTATAAGTGACTACCGGTTTAGCAATTTGCCCAGAAGCCCTTTCCTTGATTTTTTCCATGCCGCCCATTTCCATGCCGTGAACTCTGCACCCGTATCCTCATCGGGGGTGTACGGCTCGCAGCCGTTTTTCAGATACCGCTCGAAATCGAAGGAGTTCTTATGCAAACGCTTCCAGTTGCGCTTATCCACGATATAGCGGTATCGCTTATGGGCGTGGGGGTCGTACTTATCATCCATGAGCGGGTTGGTACCGGCGATGAGCAGGATTGCCTTTAAGCGGCTCATCTTTCCGATTTCTGCTGCGTCGATAAGGTCACGACCCTGAATCTGCAAGTTCTTACTGGCGCTTGAGGACTGCCCCGTGGACTCGTTGTAAGTCATCTGATGGATGGTCTGCTTGCCAATCATCTCCGCAATCTCCTTGTTGGTGGAGTTGGACTTGCCACCGAGGAAGAGCGTCGAGTCGCAGCAGTCGATGATGGTCTGCGCCTTCTTATCGTATTTGCTTTCCAGCTGGCTCATGGATTGTAGGATGATGGTGATGCCGATGTTACGGGAACGGGTGACCGCGATGGTCTCCTCAATCTGCGGGATAGTGCCGATGTTGGCGAACTCATCGAAGATGAAATGCACCGGGGTCGGGAGTTTCCCGCCATAATCCGAAAGGGCTTTTCGGCACAGTTGGTCGATGGTCTGCCACATGAGGATGGCGAACAGGAAGCTGAGGGTCTTGTCGGTATCGGAGAGGATGCCGAAAATCGCCACCTTCGCATCCGGGTCACCAAGGGTGTCAATCTCCATCTCGTCGTAGGTCAAAAGCTCGCGCACGCCGTCCGTCGCGATGGGCGCAAGGCGCACGTTGCAGGAAATGAGGATGGATTTCAAGGTCTTGCCTGCGGCCACCTTGAAGTTCTTGTAGTTCATCAGGGCGAAGTCCTCGTCGGCGGAAAGTCCCCCGCAGTCGGCGGGCTTCACGCCGTCGGAGTTGCGCTTGAACTTACTGGGCACCCAAGACCAGCCGTTATCTGCCTGTTTGGTGCCAAAGCTCCTTGAAAGACCGGCATTTCCCGCAGCGTCAGGAGAAGAGCCGTCGTTCTGCTTGTACTTCTTGCCCTCCTCGATTTGGAGGAACATGAGGTCAAGAGCAGACTTGAAGTTCTCATCGTTCTCTCGTGCTTCCGCAAGGGAGAGGAGCGTGAGAAGCGAGGACATGTTGTAGTCTTTTGCCGGGAACCAGTCACGTAACAAGGCGATGAGCGCCGTGTAGAGCATCTTTTCCGCGTTCTCCCAGAACGGGTCACCGCTCGATTTTCCCTCGGGGTTCGTGTTCATAATGAAGCAGTTCACAAAGGAGAGGATATCGGTATCCGTCTTCACGTACTTTAACGGGTTGTAGTGCATGGACTCATCAAGGTTGATGGTATTGAAGCTCTTGAGCTTATAGCCGTTGTCCGTGAACAGGTATCCGGCATCCTTAAGAAGGGTACCTTTTGGGTCGGTGACAAAGTAGCTGGTGTTGAGCTGGCAGATGTTCGGGGTCACGTAGTTAAAGGTCTTACCGGAACCAGAGCCACCGACCACGAGGACGTTTAGGTTGCGGTCATATTCCGGGTCGAACTTGGGACGGTGCAGGGCAAGGCCGAAGTTCTTGGTGAAGAGAAGATTGTTATCTTCGGTCTGCAAGTCCTTAAACTTCTTTCCTTCCTTCATAGTGCCCCAGCGGGCGGAACCGGATTCTTCGCCGGAACGATAGTTTCCGATGAACGCCACGTAGCGAAGCCAAATCATCCAGATAATGAGAAAGCAAGCCCCGCCAAACAGCAGGGAGTTACTGGTCATATCGAGGGTGAAGGGCGAGACCCTTATGGTCTCCCACATGGTGAGCATGGCATCGCCCAGATGGTCGAAAATCTGCCCCGGATAGGTGACGAGGGTTTCGGCATAGCGGTCACCAAGATAGAAGAAGACCGTGGCGATGACGAGGGTGCCAAGCGCCGAGGTGGCAATCTTCTTATTGATTTCCGGGTTCGCGCTATTTGCCATATGCATCCTCCTTTTCCACTTCTTCCAGCACAAGCAGGAGCGTGGTCACAATACTCGTGCGCGTCTCCCGCGTAGCTGCGTGGCGGAATCCTTCATAGCAGGTGAGCGAAAAGTCCTCGGACACATCGATACCATTGGAATCGCGCGGAGTGAGACCGTCGCACCGGGAAAGGGCGGAAGGCTCCCAGAGGGTCGTGATGCCATCTTCCGATTTCACGCGCTTGCACCCGGACTTCATTTCATAGAAAAGGTTGTCGAGGGTGGTATGGGTTTCGTTGTCCTTTGGCAGGGCGGCATCAAGAAGGGAGATGAAGTTCCCGATGGTACGCTGGGAAGGCTCGCACCAGTCCCTTAAATATCCAAGACAGGCCATCAGAAGAAGTTTTTCCGTCTTCTTAAAGAAGTCCCCATCTGAATCGGAGAGGTTCACGATGGATTCCGCGATGGTCTCGATATCGCTGTCCGATTCCATGGTAAGAAGCGGGGAGCATTTCAGCCTGTCCGGCAATTTGTCTTTGAGTGTCATGGTCTATCTCCTTACAATGCGTCTTCGCCGTTAAAGGGCAGGCTCGAACCATGCTCCCGCATGGTTTCCTGCGCCTTCGTCTCCGTATCCATCTGATTCTTGGCAGCGGTCATATCCCGTGCTTCCCCCGTGAGGGAATAGGACTCGGAATCATATTGCTGCTCCTCGCGAATATCGGAGGGGCGAATCTCGCTTCCGGTCTGCTCTACATCCATGACGGCGGTGCGGGAATCGGTATCTGCGCCATCGTGGCTCTCAATACCGGAGTTCGGGTCGGGCGTGCGCCCGTCGTTATCCATGGAACCGTCGGATGCAACCGGCTCTAGCATCTGTTGTTCGTCACGCATCTGCTCCTGCGTCAGACGCGCATTCTGCATGGCAAGGTCTCCATCCGGGAGGGTGCCAGCTTCCTTCGGGGTATTCTGCTCGAACCAGTTGTGGGTCACATCGAGGTCGTACCGGTTCTTTAACGTCTCCGCAGAGACCGGCCAGTCGCGACCGCGCTCATACGCCGGTACCGAACCGTCCTTATTTAGACTTGCAGGCTCGTAGGCCATGACCTCACCCTTGCTGGTTTCGGTCACGCCGAAGCCCTGCGCGTTCATCTTGCGCTCGAAGTCGGAAAAGTCCGTGCAGTCTTCCCTTGCCTTTTGGGCAGCGTTTCGGATGTTCTGGGTATGGATGGCGGTGTCCTCGGCACGAAGCGGGGAAACCTTATCGCTACGGATAGGCGCATCCTTTCCCGGCGCGTCATAAGTCTTTTCCGGGGCATCCGTTTTCACTTGCGTCGCATGAACCTTATAGGGGTCACTGACAGCAATCACATCGAAATCCTCATGGGTCTCACGACCAACCATCTCGGTAAGCTCCCTGTGGGAGTAGCCGGAGAAGAAAATCGAATCGTCGATATTGAGGTTTTCGGTATCCTGTTCGCTAAAGAGCACATCGTAAGTTTCGTCTGGCGCGTCCTTGTAACGGATGGTGACCGGAATGACCGTTACGTCTTCCGCCGGAAGGTCGGGATAGCCTGTCAGCTCCGTGAGGGAATCCATGGTCTTCTTATCCACGGGTTCCGCGTGATTCAGTGCATCGGTGATACGCTGTTCATCGAGACGCGCCATTACATCCTTAAATTGCGGGGCATACTCTGCGACGGTCTCGGCATCCTCTTTGGCAAAGGCAAGGAATCCGTTTCCCTGTTTGTCCGTGTAGGCGGCGGCATAGGTTCCATTCTCGCGGCATACCTGCGCATAGTAGGCGGCTTCCTCGGAAGTACCAAAGGGCACGACCACCTGCTCACGAGAGGATTGCTTCTCAGCCATTGCTTTTGCGGCTTCGGGAGTGTTCCCCTCCTTCTTATAATGGCGCTGCCACCAGTCGAAAGCACGTTCCCTGCCACGTCCGAACCGCAAGTAGTTCTCCGTCTGCCTTGTGACGAAGTTTAGGAGGGCGTTTCCCATGTCATCGCCGAAATCCTGAGCCATGTGGCATCATCCTTTCTTTTCCGATTTCCTGCTTTTTGAAGCGGCAAGAATGCCGTCTCCTTGGGGACAGATTATAACGCAGGCTATTTTTCTATCCCTCTGCCCTATACACGAACATGCAGGTAGAAACTGCCAAATGCACGGATGCCGATGATAGAAAAAGACACCATTTAGCATCAAATGAACCCATTTGCGCCTATTTGCGAACGTTGACCCTTTTCTCGTCCGGGTAGAGTGATTCGCCCCTCAACCATCCCGCCCACAAATCTTTCATAAATCCGCAGGCGGATTGACGGAAACATTTGGAACGGAAAAGTTGACCGGCTCCGACTCCCGTGCATTCGCCTTCGCTGCCGCGATGCGCCGGACGCAGGAAAAGCGAGGGGCTTTCCCGCCGGGCACCGCGACCGCTCATTTTATGCACGGGGTTTGCCTATATGGGGCGCTGCCCCAGACCCCGGCCACTCCGCGCGAGCCGCAGGATTTTGTCCTTTCGGCGGGAAAAATACAAGTCTTGAATGTTTACCGGCTTTCTTGTAAAATATATATATAGCAAGATGGTTGATACCTTCTTGTGAGTTGAACAGGAGGTGGTCTTCACCGATGAATCAGGAAGAAACGATGCTTAAGCATAAGGAGAGATACAAGAAAACGATTAAGAATCTGACCGTGATGAGCGATATTTTCGCGCGGAATGTATTCAAGGATAAGAAAGCCTGCGAGTACGTTCTTAGAATCATCATGGAGGACAAGGATTTGACCGTCATCGACAATGAGACGCAGGTGGATTTCAGAAACATGCATGGCAGAGGTGTCGTGCTGGACTGTGTGGCAAAGGATGGAAGCGGACGCATCTTCAACGTCGAGATACAGCAGGACGATGAGGGAGCGCACCCGAAACGTGCCAGATACAACCTCGGGATGATGGATTCCAACGTGCTGGATACGGGAAAGAACTTCGATAAGCTCCCGGAGACCTACGTGATATTCGTCACGTTGAAAGACGCACTGGGGCACGGACTTCCGATAGCCCATATCGACCGGATAATCCGCGAGAACGGCAAGGAGTTCGGGGACGAGGAACACTTTATCTACGTGGATTCGAGCAAGGACGATGGCGGCGAGCTTGGAAGACTGATGCACGATTTCCGTGTGAAGGAAGCAAAGGAGATGCAGGCGGGAGCATTGAAAGACCGCGTGCACGAACTGAAAGAGACCGAGAAAGGGGTGGAGCATATGTGCAAGGAAATGGAACAGCTTTGCGATGAAGCAAGAATGGATGAAAAGAAAGAAACCGCAAGGAACCTTAACGATATGGGATTGCCAATCGAGCAGATTGCACAAGCGTTAAAGGTGAATGCCCAGATGGTGCAGGAGTGGCTTGCAGGTAGCGTTTCTACGGCAAGATAGATAACCTCTTAGACGGCTTTACGGTTTTACGACTCTGCGGGTTTCTGGCTCGCAGGGTTTTTGAAAACAGGTAAATAATTTTGTTAATGAAAAACTCGTTACCAATGGGGACATAGCCCAGTTGATAACGAGTTTTTTGTTTTGAAAGACGATAGTTTTGATTGCACACTGATTGCACACCTGCGTATTTTTTTGTTGTTTTATAGGTTGCTATATTGCCTTATATTGCCGGAAAATCGCTTATTTTTCGGCATATGGAAGGTTGTCGAAATCGAGACCGCATCATGGTATGTGCCTTGCTTATTTTAAAGGTGAAGGTTACAGTGATGGTTTTTCGGCGCATATGAAAGAAGTATTGGATGAATTGCAGAAAGGGATGGATGTACAGCTGTATGTAGGGACAGATGAAATCTGTTCTGCCTGTCCGAATAATCGGGAGGGGCAGTGTACAGATCTGACTTTGGTCGAGAAATATGACAACGCTGTGCTGGAGGCCTGCGGTCTGGCAGATGGTGAGCAGTTAGCCTTCGATGATTTTACTGAAAAAGTGCAGAATCAACTTTTGGTGACAGGGAAGAGGAAAGAAATCTGCGGAGGCTGTAAATGGAATGGTATCTGTGAGAATGAAAAAAGCCGATGGGAGAAATAATAGATGTATACAGCATAATAGATAAAATCAGGGTTACATTATTGATAATTATATGCTATAATGCGTAAAAGACAGACGAAATGACTGCCGGGAGAACGGTACTCTATTCGAATGTCACAACAGAAAAAGAATTCAAGACAATTGAATATAAGCATACTCTGACGGCAAGGAATATCCGAGCAGGAATAGTAAACTGGAAATTATCGGGAAGATAGTTTATCTTCTCGTATACATAATTAGAAGCTCCCTTACCGTCAGATAAAGGAGTTTTTTCTTTGTTGAATAAAATACGAAATTATTATTATATATAGAACCTTGGAACAATGTATCTGATACATCGTTCAAGGCCATATGGAGGTTTATATGCTGAAGGTAGCAGTTTATGGTAAGGGCGGCATTGGCAAGTCAACGATTACTTCCAATCTGGCAGCAGCTTTTGCGGCCATGGGGAAGAAGGTTATTCAGATCGGATGTGATCCGAAGGCAGATTCAACGATCAATCTGCTTGGGGGTGAACCGCTTCGACCAGTGATGAATTTTATGAGAGAAGAAGACGAAGAGCCGGAGCGACTTGAGGATATTTCAAAGGAAGGGTTCGGCGGTGTGCTTTGTATTGAGACTGGCGGCCCGACACCGGGACTTGGCTGTGCAGGAAGAGGCATTATTGCAACATTTCAGTTGTTGGAAGATCTGAAGTTATTTGAGACGTACAAGCCGGATGTGGTGTTGTACGATGTGCTGGGTGATGTTGTCTGTGGTGGATTTGCCGCACCGATCCGTGAGGGCTATGCGGAGAAGGTACTGATTGTTACATCCGGTGAGAAGATGGCTCTTTATGCAGCCAATAATATTTCAAGCGCTGTGAGAAATTTTGAAGATCGCAGCTATGCCCGTATTTTCGGAATTGTACTGAACCATCGCAATGTGGAGAATGAGACAGAGAAGGTGCAGGCCTTTGCAGAGAAGAGTCATATTCCGATTGTGGGAGAGATTCCGAGAAGTGATGAGATCATCCGCTATGAAGATCAGGGCAAGACTGTCATCGAAGGCAACAGAGATTCCGAGATCAGTCAGAGATTCTTTGATCTGGCCAATCTGCTTCTGGAAGATGAGGCGAAGAAAGCCCAGGGCGGCGAATAAATCCGGAGGAGGAAATTTATTATGATGCAGGATGCATTTTTTTGTACAGTCGGTGAGCTGGCGGCAATGGGAAGAGAGAATATCCCGCCGCAGTTTATTTCCGGCGCACATTTAATATACAGTTCTCCAGCTACGCTGGCCTTTAATTCACCGGGGGCGGAAGGTTTTGGCGTCAAGCGTGCAGGACTGGCAATCCCTGATTCTATTATGCTGATCGTGGCACCGGGATGCTGCGGCAGAAATACATCATTGATCAGTTCTATGAGAGAATATGATCAGCGGTTCTTTTATCTGATGATGGACGAGACGGATATTGTTACGGGGCGTCATTTGAAGAAGATACCGAAAGCAGTGAAAGAGATCTGTGACAGCCTTGAGAAGAAGCCGTCAGTTGTGATGATCTGCATTACCTGTGTGGATGCACTTTTGGGAACAGACATGGAGAGAGTCTGTCGAAAAGCCGAGGAGGCGGCAGGTCTTCCTGTGAGACCATGTTATATGTATGCGTTGACCCGTGAAGGCAGAAAGCCGCCGATGGTACATGTTCGCCAGTCTTTGTATTCTCTGCTTGAACCGCGTAAGAAAAAGGGGAATGTAGTGAATCTGCTGGGCTTTTTTTCACCCCTTGTGGATGATTGTGAGCTATATGATCTGCTGCATCAGGCAGGCGTGAAGACCATTCATGAGATTTCTGCATGCAGGGATTATGAGGAATATCAGACCATGTCGGAAGCTAATTTCAATCTGGTGCTGCATCCGGAGGCGAGATTTGCGGCGGAAGATTTTCATGACAGATTGAAGATTCCTTTTATCGAACTGACCCGATTGTATCAGATTGACAAGATCGGCAGCCAGTACAGAGCCTTCGGCAAGGTGCTGGGTGTGACTTTTGATGATCAGGCAGCGGCAGAAAGCGCACAGAAGGCAGTGGATGCCTTTAGGGTGCAGTATCCGGAGGCCTCTTTTGCGGTCGGGGAATGTATGAACGGCGATGCTTTCGAACTTTCCCTGGCATTGGTACGATACGGATTTAAGGTGCCTGAGATTTACGGCACCATCACCGCTGAGAACTTTATTTATATCAAGCAGCTGGCGGCTATAAGCCCTGAGACGAGAGTTTATTCCAACATGGAACCGACCATGCTGTATTATGATGGTGGGAATTCAGGTGTGAATATGGCCATTGGCAAGGATGCAGCTTATTATCATCAGAACTGCCCGAATGTCATGTGGAATCAGGACAGACAGCCTTATGGCTATGCAGGGGTTCGCAGATTGTTTGAGGCTTTGACAGAAGCAGAGAATAGATGGGAGGAACAGCCATGAAGGGATTAAGAAAATATCTGACACCTTTTGCACCGGATCAGTCGGGGGCTGTCTCCGTTTTGTATGAACTGGGCGGTATTCTTGTGATCTGTGATGCGGGAGGCTGTGTCGGTAATGTCTGCGGATTTGATGAACCAAGATGGTTCTCAAGGAAAAGTGCTATTTTCAGTGCCGGGCTGAGAGATATGGATGCCATTCTCGGAAGGGATGACCGGTTGGTAGCGAAGCTGACATCGGCAGTTGAGAAACTGGATGTATCTTTTGCAGCGATCATCGGTACGCCGGTGCCGGCGGTGATCGGCACGGATTACAAGGCACTGGGCCGTATGACGGAGAAGAAGACAGGACTTCCGGTGCTGACCATTGATACGAATGGCATGGATTTATATGATAGAGGTCAGGAAAAGGCCTGGCTGGCACTTTTTAAGAAGTTTGTGGTGGATGAGATGTCTGTGGAAAAGGGCAGAGTCGGCATTATCGGTGCAACACCGCAGGATCTGAGTGATTTATCCGCAGGTGACCAATTACGGCAGATATTTGCAGCCGATGGTAAAAAGGCTGTTTGCTATGGCATGGGTGATGGCCTGGATGCGGTGAAGCAGGCAGCTTCCGCGGAATATAACCTGGTTGTTTCACCATCTGCCCTGGAAACGGCCAAATATCTTCAAAAACAGTTCGGAACACCGTATGTTGTCGGTTATCCTTTGGTGAAGACCATGCTGCCGGAGGCTGATTATACAGGCAAAAAGGTATTAATTGTGCATCAGCAGGTGATGGCGAATGCGCTTCGTGAGGAATTAAAGATGCGCGGGGCATCAGAAGTGAAGGTCTGCAGCTGGTTTGATCTGAAACCGGAACTTCGCGAAGAAGATGATGTTTATCTGAAGGAAGAAGATGATTTCACAGAACTGGCAGCGGACAGCAAGTGGGATGTGGTCATTGCGGATGACTGTATGAAGTCGATGCTTCCGGAGTTTGAGGGACAGTTCATCGGTATCCGGCATTTTGCTGTTTCAGGCAAATTAGGAGGCGCATGCTGATGAATCAGACAGAGACAAGAAAGATTCGTGTTTACGGCATTGTGCAGGGCGTTGGGTTTCGTCCGACAGTGAGTCGGCATGCGGTTAAAAATGACATTCACGGAAGCGTCTGCAACAAAGGGCCTTATGTGGAGATTTTTGCACAGGGGACGAAAGCACAGGTGGATGGCTTCCTTGAGGATTTGGAGAAACGACCGCCGAAGCGTGCGGCTATTTTGAAGATAAATGTTGAACATCTTGATAATAATCCTGAATTTGACGGGTTTGAGATTATAGAAAGTGAAAAGACAAAGGGAGAGATTTTTGTTTCACCGGATATTGCCATTTGTGATGAATGCAAAGAGGAGCTGTATGATCCGAACAACAGACGCTATCTGCATCCTTTTATCAATTGTACCTGCTGCGGGCCGAGGCTGACGATCCTGGATGCGCTTCCTTATGACAGAGAACGGACCAGCATGAAGGAATTTCCGATGTGTCCGGAGTGTGCGGAGGAATACAACAATCCAGAGTCGAGACGATTCGATGCCCAGCCGGTGTGCTGCAATGACTGCGGGCCGGAGGTCTATCTGATCGGCCGTGACGAAAGAGGCCGTGAAGCGATCACCTATACGAGAAAAGTGATCGCCTCGGGCGGAATTGCGGCGATTAAGGGAATCGGTGGTTTCCATCTCTGCTGTGATGCCACCAATGAGACAGCGGTTGCGAGACTTCGTGAATTGAAGCGCCGGCCGATGAAACCATTTGCCGTTATGGCGCGAAATATGTCGGCAGTTCGGAAGGAATGTCAGGTGACTGAGGTACAGGAGGAAGTCCTGGACGGCCATCAGAAGCCGATTTTGCTGTTGGAGCGGTTGGACAAAGCTGACAGTCAGATCTGTCCGTCTGTGGCGCCGGGCAATCCGAAAATCGGTGTGATGCTGCCGTATGCGCCGGTACAGCTGTTGATTTTTGATTATGATGATGGCATTCAGATGCCGGATTATCTGGTGATGACCAGCGGCAACACATCAGGAGCGCCGATTTGCAGAGATGACAATGATGCAATCGCTGAATTATCTCATCTGTGTGATTGCATGTTGTCTCACAATCGCAAGATCAGGATCCGTGCTGATGATTCGGTAATGGATTATTTCAAGGATGAACCTTATATGATCCGGCGCTCCAGAGGTTATGCACCTCTGCCGGTGATGGTGTCGGCACCTTGGAAAGGCCAGGTTCTGGCCGTGGGCGGAGAACTGAAGAACAGCTTTTGCATCGGCGTGGACGGAAGATTCTATCTGTCGCCGTATGTGGGAGATTTGGAAGATCTGCGAACGGTGAATGCATTGAGAGAGACCATTGGACGTCTGGAGACGCTGCTTGAAGTGGAACCGCCGGTGGTGGTCAGTGATATGCATCCAAGATATAATTCAACCATGATCGCGGAAGAATCGGGATTGCCGGTGATCAAAGTGCAGCACCATTATGCGCATATTTTATCCTGCATGGCCGAGAATGACTGTCAGGAAGCAGTTATCGGAGTTTCCTTTGACGGAACCGGTTATGGCATGGACGGCACCATCTGGGGCGGTGAAATCCTTCTGGCAGATTATAAGGCATTTCAGCGGTTTGGATGTATAACACCGTTCCTTCAGATCGGCGGTGATGCATCCTCCAGGGAAGGATGGCGAATTGCCGTTTCCATGCTGTACGGACAGATGAAAGACCGTGCAGCAGCCATGACAATGATTGAGAAACTGAATCTGTGCAGTGTACAGGATGCCAAAGTTCAGATGGCCATGGCGGACAGGAAGATTAATGCGGTGATGTCCACCAGTGCCGGCAGATTATTTGACAGTGTCAGTGCCATTTTGGGAATCCGGAAGGCTTCAACATTTGAAGGCGAGGCATCCATGGCATTGGAATTTACAGCGGAAGCGTATGAGAAAAAACATCAAAACGCGGTTGATCTTCAGCATGCGATGGATGAGATGCGGAAGCAATTTCCGTTAGCCGCATGCATAGATAATAAGGAATCGGAATCCACAGAAATAAATAAGCCGGAACAGGTGAAGGCAGTCCTGAACACAGGTGCTTTGGTGAAAACCATTGCGGAAGCCAGACTTGCAGGCGCAGATACAGAAAAACTGGCCTATTTCTTCCATTGGATACTGGCAGAAGAAATAATAGTGGCCTGCCAAAAAGCCGGAAAAGAAAGCGGACGGGGTACAGTAGCATTAAGCGGCGGTGTCTTCCAAAATCAGCTGTTATTGAAAATGGTGGATGAAGGACTGCAGAAAGAGGGCTTTAAAGTATTGAGACATCGCCTGGTACCGCCAAACGACGGCGGCATTGCACTTGGTCAGGCAGTCTACGCTATGGGGTCTTTGAAAAGCTGATTGAGTGAGAATTATAAATGCAGCTTTATCGAAGTAATTCCATAAACAGCGAATAACGACTGATCGAAGTGCAATATAAAATAGGACAGCAGTCTTAGAAACAAAAGAAAATAGACGGCTGTTATCATAGATTTGTGATAAACGCGGCAAAGTGTTAAGCGGCATAGCTATGACAAAGCCCGAGCCAGGGACAATGCCGAATAGGAAAGAGAAAGTTTTTGGGTTTAGAGTTAAGAAACTAAAATCTATGGTGTTGAGATTTATATAGCTGCAAATTCTCAATATTCTTGGAAAAATATATAAAATTAACAGATTCACGGCAGGTGCTTCAACGCCACCGGTACTTAGGCATTGTTTTTTAATGCCTTATGTACCGCTGTAGGCGTTGGCAGCGAGAGCGGCCTGCAGTGAACTGGTAATTTTATATGTTTTTGAAAAACTGGGAGAATTTGCAGCGGATAAACGAAAGGAGATTTTGAGTATGTGTGTAGGTTTATCAGCGAAAGTTGTTAAAATTAATGATGGCGTTGCAATTATCGATGCGGGCGGCGCAAAACGTGAGATTTCTTCTCAGCTGATTGAAGATTTGGAGCCGGGAGATTATGTCATGGTTCATGCCGGTGTGGCCATTGCCAAGATTACGGATGAGGATGACAGTGAAACAGATCAGGTGCTGGAGGATTTATTCTGATGAGTGGAGAGAAGAAGAAAACGGCGAGAGAGATAATAGAAGGCTATGACGGACCGCCTGTGAGGATTATGGAGGTGTGCGGTACCCATACTCATGAGATTTTCAGACTGGGTATCCGAAAGCTCCTGCCGAAACAGGTAGAATTGATTTCAGGGCCGGGATGTCCGGTTTGTGTCACACAGGTTGGCTTCATTGATGAGGCCGTTTATCTGGCGTTGGAATGCGGCGTGACAATCTGTACATTTGGTGACCTGGTCCGTGTGCCTGGAACGGAGATGAGTCTTGCCGGTGCGAGAGAAAAGGGCGCAAAAGTACGAATTGTGTATTCCCCGGTGGATGCAGAACAGTACGCTAAGGATCATCCGGAAGAGCAGGTTGTTTTTCTGGCTGTTGGTTTTGAGACAACGACACCGGCCAGCTGTCTGGCTGTAAGAAAGGCATCGGAGGATGGATTGACGAACTTCGCGCTGTTGGTGGCCAATAAGACGATGCCGGGTGCTTATGCAGCACTGAAAGGCAGCGCGGATGCTTTTCTTTATCCGGGACATGTCAATGCCATTACGGGTACGGAATTGTGTGAATCACTGGTGGATGAAGGCGTCAGCGGTGTTGTGGCAGGTTTTACAGCCAAAGAATTACTGACAGCATTGGCGGTGGCTTTGGTTAAATTCCAGGAGGGCAAACCGTTTTTCGTCAATGCTTATCCGAGAGTGGTGACACGGGAAGGCAGCCGAGAGGCACAGAAGCTGGTGGCAGATATGATGGAGAACTGTGATACAGAATGGCGCGGACTGGGCATTATTCCGAATTCAGGCCTGCGGCTGAAAAAAGAATGGGAAGCCTACGATGCGAGAAAGAAGTTCCATGTGCCTGAGATGAAAGGACGAAGCAATCCGGCCTGTCGATGCGGGGATGTTCTTCAGGGTAAATGCAAGCCGTCGGACTGCAAGGTATTTGGCAAAGGCTGTACGCCGCAGCATCCGATTGGTGCCTGTATGGTATCCAATGAAGGGGCCTGTTCTGCTTACTATCAGTACAGCTAAAATAAAAAATATTATAACTGTTCAGAGCCAACCTCCAAAATGCTACGCATTTCGTCGGTGTGGCGTATCCGCCAAATAAAATTTCAAAAACAGTCTTAAAAATGCAAGCATTTTATACCTGTTTTTTGAAATTTTGCTTGGCTCTGAACAGTTACAAAATACTATGACATACATATGAGAATCATGCAAAAGGAGACGTTTCTGATGAATAATAAAACAGTTACAATGGCTCACGGTGCCGGCGGCAAGCAGACATCTGAACTGATTGATGAAGTATTTAAAGCACATTTTTCAAATCCGGATCTGACAGCGGATGACGCTGCTGTTCTTCCAGCTCCAAAAGGAAAGATTGCCATGTCAACAGATGGTTTTATTGTATCGCCGGCCTTTTTCCCTGGCGGCAATATCGGCAAATTATCCATCTGCGGTACGGTGAATGACCTGGCTTGCATGGGTGCAAAACCGTTATATCTTTCCTGTGCCTTTGTTATTGAAGAAGGTTTTCCGATGGAGAAACTGGAAGAGATCGCAGGTGCGATGGAGAAAACAGCCAAAGAGGCCGGTGTCCGCATTGTATCCGGTGATACGAAGGTTGCCGGAAAGGGTCAGGTGGACGGTGTCTTTATTACGACAACAGGTGTTGGAGAAATTCTTGATGGCGTCAGCACATCCGGCGACTATGCCAAACCGGGAGATGCTATTATTGTAACAGGTGATATCGGCCGACATGGATGTACGATACTGCTGGCAAGAGAAGATTTCGGTATTGATGCGGATGTAACCAGTGACTGTGCACCATTGTGGCCTACAGTCGAATCTGTATTAAATGCCACAAAAGATGTCCATGTGATCCGTGATGCCACAAGAGGCGGCGTTGGTACAGTTCTTTATGAAATCGCAGGACAGAGCAAGGTCGGTATTCGCCTGAATGCAGCAGATGTGCCTGTGGCACCGGAAGTCAAGGGTGTCTGCGGCATGCTTGGTCTTGAACCGCTTTATCTGGCATGTGAAGGCCGTCTGGTGATCATGGCGCCTAAGTCAGAAGCAGAAAAGATTGTCGAAGTACTGAGACAGTGTCCATATTCAAAGGATGCGGCCATTATTGGTGAAGTTACGGAGGAACAGCCGGGACACGTTGTGATGACAACAGAAATCGGTACACAGGCTTTGCTTCCTCAGCCGGGCGGCGAGCTGCTTCCGAGAATATGCTAACAGTCACTGATCGGCGAGTGATTGAAAATTCGGACGGAGGGTCAGATTTTTGATCTGGTCATAGCCGACAAAATGGAGTTAATATGGAGAAAAAAATGGAAACGAGAGTGGCAGTCATTGCGATTATTATAGAAGATGGCAGTTCAGCACAGGAAGTGAATGAACTTTTACACGGTGCAGCTCAATATATTATCGGACGCATGGGAATCCCTTATCGTGACAAAGGGATCAGTATTATCAGCATTGCAATCGATGCGCCGCAGGATATCATCAGTACGTTGTCCGGCAAAATCGGCCGACTGAAAGGTGTATCCGTCAAAACGGCGTATTCCAATGTTGTTTCAAAAGAGAATTAGAACCGCAGTTTATACAAAAGTTTTAAACAGCAAATGAAAGCGGAGAAGATAGAATGATTAAGATTGCTGTATATGGAAAAGGCGGTATCGGCAAATCAACCACTGTTTCGAATGTGGCTGCCGCATTAGCGGAAAAAGGGCTGAAAGTTATGCAGATTGGCTGTGACCCGAAGGCGGATTCAACCATGCAGCTGAGACATGGTGAAGCCGTACCGACTGTACTGGAGCTGGTGAATCAGCGCAAAAATGATTTTGAATTAGAAGATATGGTCCGCATCGGATTTGGCGGCGTCGTCTGTGTGGAAGCAGGTGGCCCGACACCGGGGATGGGCTGTGCCGGACGCGGTATTATCACGGCACTGGAGAAGCTGAAAGAAAAGGGAGCCTATGAGGTTTATCAGCCGGATGTTGTGCTTTATGATGTTCTTGGAGATGTTGTCTGTGGCGGCTTTACCATGCCGATGCGAAAAGGCTATGCGGACAAAGTATTTATCGTTACTTCAGGGGAAAATATGTCTATCCATGCTGCGGCGAATATTGCCATGGCCATCGACAACTTCAAAAACAGAGGCTATGCATCTCTGGGAGGCTTGATCCTGAATCGCAGAAACGTTAAGCGTGAAGACGAAAAAGTGGCGGAACTGGCAGATGATTTTAAGACATCTGTAGTGGGAACTTTATCCCGCAGTGAACAGGTACTTTTGGCGGAGGAGAAGCAGCAGATCCTTCTGGAGGCTTTTCCTGACAGTGAAATGGCAGATGAGTACAGGAAACTGGCGGAGCAGATACTGGCTGTGTGTGAAGCGAGAGGATAGAAGGAGGCCGTTTTATGTTGAAAAGACTGGGTGGAACAGTCGATCCAAAAGGAGCGGCGACGGCCATCAAAGATGCGGAATTTCCGGTGCCATTTGCATCGGAACTGGAATTTAATTCGCCGGTACATGGAACATGGAATATCGTTCACACCGGCATGCAGGTGCCGGATGCTCATCAGATTTACGTCTGTGCCGATAACTGCATGCGTGGTGTTGTTTTAACAGCGGCAGAGATGAACGAGGCGGAACGTTTTTCCTTTGTTATCCTCAAGGAAGAGCATTTGCTGAACGGCAATCTGGAAGATATTACCATCGAAGGTGTGTCGGATGTGATCGAGAGATTGGAACAAAAGCCGAAAGCGGTTTTTCTGTTTACAGTTTGTCTGCATCATTTCCTGGGCAGCGATCTTGAGAGAATCTACGATGAACTGGGAAAACGATTTCCTGAAATCTGTTTTGTCAGATGTTTTATGGATCCGATCATGCGAAAGAGTGGTCTGACACCGGATCAAAAGCTGCGTTTGTCCATGTATGATCCTTTGAAGAAAGGAACAGTAACAGAAGAAGGGCAGCGAAGAATATCTATCCTGGGCAGCGATTTTGCACTGGACGAGACATCAGATCTCAAGAGATTGCTCAGATGCAATGATTATCAGATTAAAGAGTCCCCGGTTTGTGAGTCCTGGGAAGATTATCTTTCTCTGTCAGACTGCCGGATGATGCTGAACTGTTATCCGTCAGGAAAAGCCGGTACGGAATGGGCGGCAGAGAGACTAGGGCGGCCATTTATGTATCTGCCTTCCTGTTTTGATTATGATGAGATCATCGGGCAGTTGGAAGCATTATCAGAGTCAATGGAGCTTCTGGGTGTTCTGGATTATGAAGGTGAAAAAGAGAGCTGTGAAGCAGCACTTCATGAGGCACTTCTGGAAGTTGGAGACTGGCCGATCGCCATAGACGGGACGTTTCATCCGAGACCTATGGGATTGGCAAAACTTTTGATCTCCCATGGCTTTTATGTAGAACGGATTTATCTGGATGCCATCAGCCCTGAAGAGGAAAATGATTTCAAATGGCTTCAGCAGCATGCGCCTGAGTTGATGCTGCTTGCAACTGTGCAGGTGAAAATGCGTGTTCTTCCGAGAAAAACGGAGCGGGAGATGCTGGCATTGGGGCAGAAAGCGGCCTGGTTTACAGGCAGCAGACATTTTGTCAACATGGTACAGGGTGCGGGCCTGTATGGCTTTGACGGAATCCGGCGTCTGGCACATCTGATGGTTGAGGCAGCCCGTGAAGAAAAAGAGACACCGGATCTTGTGATCCGCAAAGGATGGGGGTGCGAAAGCTGCATATGAGACAGGCATATCGAATAATACCGATTTATACAGCCGATGTATCCGGCGTCTGTTCAGCCCTCTATGAATTGGGCGGTATGACAGTGATGCACGATCCTTCGGGATGCAATTCGACGTATAATACCCATGATGAGATCAGATGGTATGAGGAGGACAGTCTGATCTTTATCTCAGGACTGACAGAAATCGATGCGATCATGGGAAATGATGAGAAGTTTATCCATGATATCGAGGAGGCAGCTCGTGATCTGAAGCCGCGTTTTATTGCCCTGGCCAGTTCACCGATCCCCTATATGAACGGCACGGATTTTCCGGCCATTGCAGAGGTAACAGAGCAGGATACGGGTATTCCGACCTTTGCAGTGCCTACAAACGGCATGCATGATTATGTGCGCGGGGCAGGTATGGCTTTGGAAGCCATTGCAGAACATTTTGTTTTGCCGAAAAGCCATGCAGAGGATGTTTCAAATAAAAACACGGAGGAAAAAGGCAGAAATCGTCTGGTGAACTTGCTGGGAGTTACGCCGCTGGATTTCGGGCCTCTTGATCATGCGGAAACGATGAAGCGCAGTCTGGAGCAATACGGCTGGCAGATCAACAGCATGTGGGCCATGGGAGATTCTTTGGATCAGCTGTCGAAATCTGCAGATGCAGCAGTGAATGTGGTTGTTTCATCTGTGGGGCTTCGGGCAGCAAAAGTATTGCAGAGAAAATTCGGTACACCTTATGTGGTTGGAGCACCGGTTGGCCGTTTCACGGAGAAGTTGTCAGAGGCAATGGAAGCAGCTGTCAGTGGTGAAAAGGAAGACAATGTTGTTTATGCAGCCTGCAGAATGTCGGCAGAGAATCTTCAAGATGTCAATGATGCGAAGGAGAGTCCGAGACACCGGGCGGAGATTACGTTGATTGGTGAACCGGTGACAATGGGCTCTCTGGCAGCAGCCATTGAACTTCAGTATGGCAGATCCGTTCGTGTATTGTGCCCGCTGGAAGAAACAGAAGGGTTGCTGACACCGGGGGATGAGGCTGTTTGCGGTGAAGAGATGATGGAACAAAAGCTGAAGGATGCAGGAATCATAGTGGCAGATCCGTTGTACAGACCAATATGTCCAAAGGATGCTCAGTTCTTTGAATTGCCGCATATTGCTTTTTCGGGAAGAATTTATTTGAAGAAAATAAAACAGATGCCGGGATTTGCCGACCTTATCTAAATTTAAGGAGGACAAGAGATGGGATTGAATGAAACACCGTCAGGTGAGCGTGTACATATAGGTTTTTTTGGCCGGAGAAATGCGGGTAAATCCAGCCTGGTCAATGCTGTGACAGGACAGGAACTGGCTGTTGTATCCGATACAAGGGGAACCACAACAGACCCTGTCAGCAAGGCAATGGAACTGCTTCCGATCGGGCCGGTTGTCATCATAGATACTCCGGGTTTTGATGATGAAGGTGCACTTGGCGAATTGAGAGTCCGCAAAACAAGACAAATTTTGAATAAATCCGATGTGGCTGTGCTGGTGGCAGATTGCACAGAGGGCCTGAAAGACTGTGACAGAGAATTGATCGAGATTTTTCGACAGAAGGAGATTCCATGGCTGCTTGTCTGGAATAAATGTGATCTGAAGCCGGAACACCCGGAAGCCAAAGAAAATGAGATTTATGTCAGTGCCACAGAGAAGATAGAGATTGAAGCATTAAAAGAGAAGATTGCAGCCATCGGCAAGACAGAAGAAAACAAACTGATGCTGGTGGGTGATCTGATGCATCCGGGAGATATGGCTGTTCTTGTTATTCCAATCGACAAGGCGGCACCGAAGGGACGTCTGATTCTGCCTCAGCAGCAGGTTATCAGGGATATTCTGGAGGCGGAAGGCGCAGCTGTCTGTGTCAAGGAATATGAATTGAGGGAGACTTTGGAGAAATTCAAGGAACCGCCGGCCATTGTTATCACGGATAGCCAGGTTTTTGCAAAGGTATCTGCGGATGTACCGGAAAGTATTCCGTTGACATCTTTTTCTATTCTGATGGCCAGACATAAGGGACTTCTGGATACGGCTGTTCGTGGGATTGCCGCAGTGGAAGATCTGAAAGACGGAGATACAGTGCTGATCGCAGAGGGCTGCACCCATCATCGCCAGTGTGATGACATCGGCAGTGTTAAGATACCGAGATGGCTGAAGAATTACACAGGCAAAAAGCTGAATATTGAGCTGTGTTCCGGCAGAGAATTTCCGGAAGATCTGTCGAAATATGCACTGATTATTCATTGCGGAGGCTGTATGCTGAATGAGCGCGAGGTCCGCTATCGGATGAAATGTGCTGTTGATCAGGATGTGCCGATCACTAACTACGGCATCGCCATTGCCTATATGCAGGGCATCTTGAAAAGGTCTGTCAGTATGTTTCCATATCTGGCTGAGGAATTGCCGGATTAAAATATGCAGATGGTGCATATTTTCCATTTTCAGTCATATATATAAGAGTAAATGCTGCTGTGGCAGCGATATCGCAAAAATCAATGGACGTCCTGGGAGGGTGTTTCTGTGGCAGAATATCGGCGTTTTATTTCTTATATGTATTTATATGAAAACGGGAGAAAGACAATCAACAGTGGGTTTGTGAGAGTAGAAAGCCGGAATGGACAATGTCGGCTTTCTATTCATATGTCGGGAACTTATCATAGTGAAGCGAAAAAGTATCAGATTTATATGCTGATCAGAGTGTCCGGTGATTACATAGGGATTGCAATCGGAGACCTGTTGGTTCAGAAACAGACGGGGGATACGGAACTGACGATGGACAGTGATCATCTGATGGGAACAACGTATGATCTGGACCGTGTCGCTGGTATGGTTTTGCTGGGAGAAGATGGCGGCGTTTACGGTACCAGATGGGATGATGAACCGCTGGAAACAGAGAAATTTGTCAATAGAGAGCCGCTTTCAGAGATTTTAGTGAGATTTGGAGAGAAAAACAGTGATGCAGTAGCCGATGAAACTGATACGGAGAGAACCTTTGCGGATGCGGAGCCGGAAAGTGTCATAACGCAAGGGGCAGAGCCTGAGGCAGAGAATCTGGTGAGTCCGCATGCGGATGAGAATCCGTTGATCCCTGAAGAGGAAGTGGCGGCATTTGTAGATGACGCAAGGATGGAAGCGTTTGAGAAAAATGAGAATCCGGAGAATAACGAGATGTTAGCTGTATCGAAAGAGCCAGAGATGTCGAAAGAACAAGCAGAAGAACAGGCAGAGCAAGAGCTGTACTCTAGGAGCAATGTCTATGACCTGCTGATGTCACAGCTTCCGCAGATGTATCCTTTTGATGATGACAGTGTGGCAGCCTGTGTGCGGATGGAACTTCAGGATATCGGGCGCATGCCGATGCCGTGTTGGATTTATGGCAGCAATAGTTTTCTGCTGCATGGATATTATTGTTACCGGCACTTGATACTGGCAAAGGTGGAGCAGAAAAAGGATAAAGAAGATGTCGGTGGGCGCGGCGAAAATGATGGGGCGTCAGAGGATGAAGGTGTTTATCTGATGGGTGTTCCCGGTATTTGGCAGCATCGGGAGCAATATATGGCTGCCATGTTTGGTTTTCGCAAATTCAAGCCGGTGAGCCGGGAAAATCAGGGCAGCGGGGCTTTTGGTTACTGGTGTGTGGAGTTAAAATTATAATTGGATCGGATTACGGGAAAACAATAAGACAGATACGGTTTTAGAGAAAGGGAAGTGGTTTTGTGGCAACAGCTACTGGAATAAAGTGCTCTTTAAAACAAAATAATTTTCAAAAAGAAGTTAATAAAAGACCAGATGCGCGTCTGTCTGCCAACAGTCTGTTCAGAAATGTTTCAGAAGAAAGTATTGCACGGATTTTGGTCTGTTCCGGAGCAAAGTTCCGTACTTATAAGAAGGATGAGACGATATTTCGACAAGGGGAGCAGGCGGATTATTTCTATGCTTTATTAAAGGGAAATGTGTCGATTATCAGCTATATGCCTTCTGGAAAAGTGAATGCCTTATATCATGTTGCATCAGGAGCGTTGATTGGAGAGCATTACAGCAGCAATCTGGATACAAATGGGCGTGTTTACTGGTACGAAGCGGTGGCTTGCGAGCCGGTGGAAGTGTTGGCAGTGCCATGGCAGTATCTGTACGGATTTTGTGACAAAGCCTGTGACCATCATAAGCAGCTGATCCAGAATCTGTATGAGAGTATGTCCACAAAGGAATGGATGGCGGTGCGGAAGCTGAATGTGTTAGGGTTTGCCAGTGTGCAGGAGAGAGCAGCAGCCTGGCTTCTGCAGGAGGCAGATGCAAGTGACACGGTGGTACTAAAGACAAATCGTGAGGAACAGGCGGATTATCTGTGCGTAGCCAGACCGTCACTATCAAGAACATTGATGCAGATGCAGAAAGCAGGGCTGATAGAAGCCGACCGGAAGCAGATTCGGATTCTGGATAGAGAAAAATTGGAAAAAATTTTGTAAAAAAAAAGAAGTTTGTAACAGCTGTTACAGACTCCTTTTGAGAATGTAGATATAATAGCATTAAATCAATAATAATTACTAGTTTTAGAAAAGCTACAGTAACGGGGGATTTTAGTCAGTAGATAGGAATGATCTGAGATACGCTGACAACAAATAAAATGGAGGTGTCATTACATGAGTATGAATTTTGTGAACGAACCAACAAGAGCATGGGATCCTAAAAACAGACTTCGGGAAATGATTAATGAGGGAAGTGATGCAGCGAATGTGGATAAGCTGGTGGAACTGCTGATCATGGATGGATTTGATTTTTCACTGACTGCGGATGCAATGACACCGATCGATGAGGCTGAGCGTGTTGTTTCCGTAGGTATGGGTATTGCGGTGAAGAGTGAAATGTATCTGATCGAGAATCTGGCCCAGGCAGCAGGTGCAGCTATGGGATGTTCAAGACCCGCTTACGAAAGACTGAAAGTACTTCCTAGAGAGCGCTTTGTGGGCATGAGCGGTGAGAAATTTACCGGAACACTTTATATTGCCTGCGCCATTTCAGGTGCACAGCAGCATTTGAAAGGTATTGAGAAAGCACATACCGTTGTCGCTATCAACAGAAACGAAAAAGCACCGATTTTCAGACATGCGGATTATGGTATTGTCGGCGATATTCGAACCATTCTGCCGCTTTTAACAGAGAAATTAAACAGTGATCTGCCAAAACCGGACCCAAATGCTAAACCGGCGAAACGGGAGATGCCGTTATACTCAAAGACAACAGCAACAGCGGACGGTCGCTATGTCTGCATGGGATGCGGTTATGAGTATGACCCTGAAAAAGGCGATCCGGAGGCAGGTATTGAACCGGGTACTTCTTTTGAGGCGCTGCCGGAAGACTGGATTTGTCCGGAATGCGGTGTATCAAAAAGTGAAATGATTTCAGCAGTAACAAGAGGATAGATAGGAGGGTGAAGCATGAACGGTGTAAGAAAAGTAACGGAAGATTTATATTGGGTTGGCGTGAATGATAAGCGAATCGAATTATTTGAAAATATTCATCCAATTCCGGAGGGTGTTTCCTACAATGCGTATCTGTTGTTAGATGAAAAAACGGTTCTTTTTGATACCGTGGACTGGTCAGGCTGCCGTGTATTCCTTGAGAACATTGCTGCTGTTCTGGATGGCAGAAAACTGGATTATCTTGTTGTCAATCATATGGAACCGGATCATGCAGCTTCTCTTGAGGAAGTCCTGATTCGTTATCCGGAATGTAAAGTTATCAGCAACGAAAAAGCATTTATGTTTATGCGTCAGTTTGGTTTTGATGTGGACGGCCGGGAAGATACCGTCAAAGAGGGCGATACAAGATGCTTCGGCAAGCATACAGTGACATTCCTGATGGCGCAGATGGTGCATTGGCCGGAAGCCATGGTGACATTTGATACAACGAACGGCGTGCTGTTTTCAGCAGATGCATTCGGTTCCTTTGGTTCACTGGATGGCCGTCTGTTCGACGATGAAGTGAACTTCGACAGAGATTGGATTGACAATGCCAGAAGATATTTCACTAATATTGTGGGAAAATATGGCCCATTTGTACAGCAGCTGTTAGCAAAAGCTAAAACAGCGCCGATCAAGATGTTCTGTCCGTTGCATGGACCGGTATGGCGTACCAATCTGGGTTATTATCTGGACAAGCATGATAAATGGAGCCGCTATATTCCGGAAGAAAACGGCGTGATGATCGTCTATGCATCTATGTATGGCAATACAGAATCTGCTGCCCAGGCACTGGCAGCGCAGCTGTGTGAAAAAGGCGTTACCAATGTGAGAGTATACGATGTGTCAAAGACCCATGTATCCTATCTGGTGGCAGAAGCCTTCAAATATAGCCACATCGTGCTGGCATCTGTGACATACAATTTGAATATTTATCCTGTGATGGAAGATTTTCTGCACCATCTGAAGGTGCTGAACCTGTCAAAACGTGTCTTCGGCATCATTGAAAATGGTTCATGGGCCATTAAATCCGGCTCATTAATGGAGCAGTATATAGATGAGAATCTGAAGGACTGCAAGATTCTGAATGCCAGAATGACCATCAACTCATCAGCGAACCGCTCCAATGCCTCAGAACTGGATGCGTTGTCGGATGCTATCGTGAAATCCGTAGCCATTGAGGAGAAAGCCTTTGAGCAGCGTGTTATTGATGATGCGGCATTTGCGGAAGAAGAGGCAAGAAAGGCTGCTTTCAAGAAACTGTCGGCCAAAGAGAGAATGGCGCTGATGAGAGAGAAACACAGACAGGAAAAGGGCGAGTAGCAGACGCAGAATGGTATAGTTATTTACGAAACGATGTACTAGCGACATAAAATTATGAATAAAGAAACCCCGAAGTCGGTATAAATACTGCCTTCGGGGTTCTCTGCATCATTCAGTGCTTTTTTGCATGATAAAAGATAGGTTACTCAATTCAAAGTGCATGTCTTACAGAAACCGTATCCAATTTAGGGATAGAAAAATTCACAATTATGAGAGGTTTATTCAACTTTTTCAAATACTAGTGTATCTTGATCTTCTATACTATAAGTTGTTGTCGAATCTGAGTATTCAACAGGAGTCAGATTGAGTTCTGTATCATTAATAAATTCGTATTTATATGTGACATTTACTTGGTCTCCCCAGCTATCAGAATAAGTAAAAATTATTTTTTGACTTGATTCATGTAATTCATATGCAGCATTTTTAGTAGTGCCACCATCAATAATATCAGCATCACCCGAAATGTCGTCTTTTTCGTTTGGAGCATAAATTATAATATCACCGGAGTCATTTTTCCAGTCACCTTGAAGTTTGACTAAATCAGTCTGTTTGGCGCTGCACCCACTCAAAATCAATAATGTTCCCATAATTATTGCAAAAATCCTTTTTTTCATTTTTGTTTGCCTTTCTAAAATTTATAATATGTTTTCTGTGAATTAAAATTGTGTCAGTTGTTGTGTTTTATAATCATATGTACAAAAGCAGTTGCTTTGATTGATATAATAAGCTTTTCCATCATAAAAAAGAGGAGATTGAATATCGCTTGGTCCGTATATTAGAGATTGGCTTTTAATATCATAGACATCGCATCCGTTTAAACATAACATCCCATCGCTAATAACCCCATCATAGTAAAATTTTTTTTCGGTAAATGGATATATTTCGTTACCATCCGAATCTATAATCCCATAAAATATGGTTCCTTCATCATTATAAACAACTAGTTGGCAGTATCCATCCTTAAAGACAAAAGGATTAGGTGTAGTTGTTTTAGATGCCTCATCAGAAAGTTCATCTCGAGAGTAAGAGAAAGAAGCATATTGAGTTAAATCAATACAATTCTGAAGATATTTATTGTAGAAGCATTTTTCTAATGGGGCAAAAAATAAATCGTTACTAATGGGAAATGTGGATTCAAATCGATTGGAATCTGATAAATCTGTAATTACATTTCCGTGAGTGTCTATGATACATTTATTATCTTTTCTGGCTATAGCATATCCGTCGGAGAAAATGGCGTTAGGGGGGAGAAGTTCTCCTGTTTCAATGTTCATACTGAAAACGGTTGATTTATTCCGATCAGAAAATTGAAGTATAGAATCTCCAATCCAATCAATATACTTAATATCTTT
Organism: Coprococcus intestinalis; assembly: GCF_023656595.1. Lineage (NCBI taxonomy): Bacteria > Bacillati > Bacillota > Clostridia > Lachnospirales > Lachnospiraceae > Coprococcus > Coprococcus intestinalis. Next base: position 102,125 of record NZ_JAMOKJ010000010.1, read on the forward strand.
AAGTTGGCTAAATGGTGTATATCCTGAGTTTAAATAATCATTTTCAACAGTAGAATCAGTTTGACATAATTCATTTCCCTTCTCATCAAAGAACTTTATTGCACAAAAAGAATCTGTAGGAGTTTCCTGTATTTCTTTTACTGCAATGATATCTAAACCATTACCAATTGTTTCAATTCCCATAATTTCTTCATGGTTAGAATCATTGATAAATCTAAATGTTACATCGTTTCCTTCCAAATCATAAATATTTAGTCTCACAGTATGGGAGTCATCGGTGAAATTTTCAGCTTTTAAATAGTCAGAAGTTAAACTGGGATTTTCTATGATTTCATTATTTAAATTTACATAAATATAGTTATTAGAATCATATGAGTCTAGGGTAAGTTGGAAAAGGCTATCTTTTTCTAGAAATCTGTAATTGAAAATTCGGCCTTGATAGGAAAGACTTTCGGTTTCTTCGGATGATATTAATTTTTCAGTTTCTTCTAATGATGAGGAAGTTTGTTCATTGATTGAAGATTCATTTTTTGGGGGATTACTTCCACATCCAGAAAGAATAACTGAAATTACAAATAAAAGTGTAAATAGTTTTGGATGGTTTCGTTTTGTCATACTTTCTGATCTCCTTTTCTTTTCATTTCGTTAGTATAATAAATTTTAACTAAATAAGCATAATTTAGCCTATACAGTTTATTATAAATTACCATGTTTGCCCATATAATTCAAGTTATATTAACTAAAAAGGCGGTAAATTTAAGTGGATTACTATATAATTGGACAGAGAATACGTAAATTTAGAAAAGCACATAGTTTTTCGCAGGAAGAATTGGCGGAAAAAGTTGGAATTTCCACAACCCATATGAGTCATATTGAAACGGGAAATACAAAATTGAGCCTAGCAGTTTTGGTTAAAACTGCATTGGCTTTAGAGGTGAGTACAGATGATATATTGTTTGATCAAGGTACGATTAATAGGAGCAATCTTACTGACCAGATAATGGAAGTATTGGATGCTTGCACGCCGCAGGAGTTAATTATAATGTATGATATTATTAAGGCCACTCAGATATCTTTATCAAAACACTTATAATTTTGAACAATAAAACCATCAAATTCCCGGGAGTGGATGCAAATGAATGATAAGTTATATACTATTGGCAAGATTTCTGTACTTACCAATGTTTCCATTGACCAGTTGCGCAATTATGACAAGATAGGTCTGCTGAAGCCGGAAGGGCGGGGCAGCAATAATTATCGTTACTTACTATACGGAGAACCAGCTGGAGGATATCCTTGTTATTAAAGAGTTGAAGAATATCGGGATTCCGCTGCAGGTGATTCAGAAGTTTTTGGAAAATGGTGACTTGGAAACCATTCAGAAAACACTGGAAGAAAATCTGCAGGTGAAGAGAGATGAAATTTACAGGCTGCAGAAGCAGTACAATGCTTTGGTGGATGCGTTGATTAATGTAGAATGGGCCGTTTTGCACAAGAATGAATTGGCAGTGAGCAGAGAGAAGCTGCCAGAATGTCAAAGCAATTCTTGAGGCAGCAGGTACAGGCATGGATAAGGTTGTTAAAACAACCTGTTTCCTGGCAGATATTTCAGATTTTGCTGCTTTTAATGCCGTTTATGCCAAATACTTTGTTTCCAATCCGGCCAGAAGCTGCATCGCTGTGAAGGATATTCCAAAGGGGGCACTCTGCGAGATAGAAGCGATTGCGGAAGTTTAGGCAATGTCTGGTAAAATGTAAATATTTTAGGAGTGCATTGTGTAAAAATACATATTGTAATTTGAAAAGACATATGATATAATCAAATCACACAGAAATAAAATAATCCAAATGGAAAAGGAACCCCCAGAGGTGGCAGCCTCTGGGGGTTCCTGCATCATGATGATGCAATATGTAGGTTGGTTGTCGTATTTATTTCCGTCCAACCATTTGCAGATAAAGTATGAGACAATACCTGCCATAACGGAAATTATAAATGCAATAAAATAATCCACAAGTTTCACCTCCTTTCTGTGTCAGAATGGAGAAGACAATAGGGTGAGTATAGCATATATAATTTTTTATGGTTTATTTTTCGACAAAACATTTAACAGATATTTTAGTGGAGGCATAGGATGATGAATGAACATGAGTACTATTGCTTTTTAAAAGAGTTCTGGAAAGTTACCAATGACGGCTTTATCATTGTGGACCCCAATGGTGTGATTGTGGATATCAACGAGACGTATTGCGAGTTTCTGGGGAAAACCCGTGAACAGGTTTTGGGAAAGCCAATCGGCGAAGTGATTTCGACCACCAGTATGTATGATGTTCTATCATCAGCCCGTGATGGGGATGATAATGTTTATTTGCAGCCCTATGGTGAAAATGATAATGCCAGCAATGTAGAAACCCATGCGGTGGCCAATCGTTTTTGCTTTTTTAATGAGCAGGGAGAGCTTCTTGGTGCGGCGGCCCAGATGTCCTTCAAGGAGAGGGCGGCGGCCATGGCCTACAGCATTGCCACAGAAGAACTGAATTATTACAAACGTGCTTATGAGGAAAGCAGCGAAGAGGACAGTGGCTTCAGTAAGATCCTCGGCAATTCAGAGACTATGCAGAAGCTGAAAGAGAAGGCCATGAGGGTGGCAAGAAAGGATTTTCCCGTGTTGATTACAGGGGAGACGGGAACCGGCAAAGAGCTTTTTGCGCAGGCGATTCATCGGGAGAGCAGCAGAAGAAAGAAACCCATCATCAGTATCAATTGTGCCTCCATTCCGTCAGAGTTGTTGGAAAGTGAACTGTTTGGATATGACGAGGGTGCATTTACCGGAGCGAAAAAAGGCGGCAAGATTGGTAAGTTTCAGCTGGCAGACGGCGGAACGATTTTTCTGGATGAGATCGGAGACCTGCCGTTAGTGCTTCAGGCGAAACTGCTGCGTGTGCTTCAGGAGCATGAGATTGAGAAAGTAGGCGGCGGCAAGCCGATTCCCATCGATGTGCGTTTTATATCGGCGACAAGACAGAATTTGGCGGAAATGGTTGAAAGAGGAGAGTTTCGTGAGGACCTTTATTATCGGCTGAATGTGGTTAATATTGAGACGCTGCCCCTGCGTGAGCATCCGACGGATATTCTGTTGTATGCCAATCATGTGCTGAATGCGTTGAATGCGAAATATAAGACCGGTCATTTGTTGTCAGACAGGGTGAAATATCTGCTGATGTGTTACAAGTGGCCGGGAAACGTGCGTGAATTGATCAATGTTATCACCAGTGCCTATGCAACCTGTGACAGTTACGTCATTGAAGAAATGGACCTTCCCGGAAGGCTTGTATCGGGGACAGCGGGAAATAGTGTGTCACAAATGAAACTGTCGGAAATGATGAACCTGCATGAAGCAGCGATTATCAGGGATGCGCTGCGGCGAAACAACCAGAACTGTAAAAAAACAGCCGAGGAATTAGGCATTGACAGAAGCCTTCTGTATCGGAAGATGCGGAAAGCGGGTATTGCGATTCATCGGGAAATTAAATAGCGTATTTTTTCAGAACCGAAGTCTAAATGGATGTCGGTTCTTTTTTTGCGGAGAGCGGAGACTGAATCAAAGTCTGCACTTGCATGTGGACAATTTGCTACACTATGGATGATTTACTACACTTTTTAAAATAGGTAAATGGTGAAAATCCGCTGAATTCAAGGGCTTCAGAGCCTATATGAATTGGCATCATTGTTGCTTTCTATATACATAACAGGTAATGTATAGATGATTATGTTTCAAGGGAGGGTCATTATGGATAAGAAGATTAAGTTGGATGAAGTGCTTATTGGCAAGAAAATGGAACCGAGATACATGGAGTATAACTGGCGTGACATTATTTTATACGCACTGGCAGTTGGTGCTCACAGAGAAGATGTGGCTTATACTTATGAGAAGTATCTGAAAGCCATTCCGACATATGGGACCATTCCTTACTGGGGAACAGTGAACGTGAAACCGTATCAGTGGATGCCGCTTCCGGCTTCGATGCTGGCAGATGAGATCATTAAGCCGACCATTTCTTTCCTGAATATGGATCATGAAATCATTATGCACCGTCCGATTGACCCGATCAAGGGTACCTTCCAGTATCAGGATGTCATTACAGATGTTTATGACAGAGGCGAGGGAAAGGGTGCCGTTGTTAAAACGAAGGTAGATGTTCGTGACGAGGCAGGTAATCTTGTATGTACCAATTATTCTACAACGTTTTTCCATGAGGCCGGTGGATTTGGCGGAAAACCGATGCCTAAGAGTGAAGTTGTGATTCCTGACAGAGCACCTGATTTAACATTGGATGATTACATCACACCGGTTCAGAATCTTCTTTACAGATTAACAGGTGATACGAATCTGGTTCATGTTGATTCTGAATATGCCAGAGAAATGGGATTCCCGAAAGCATTTATTCAGGGCTTATGCTCCTTCGGTTTCTCCTGCCGAATGGCCATTGAACTGCTTTGCCCGGGTGAACCGGAGAGAATGACGAGGATGGCTGCTCAGATGAGAAACGTTTTATTCCCGGATACAAAAGTTCAGCTTCAAATCTGGAAGATGGAAGAGGGGAAGGCTTATTTCCGTTTCGTGAATCTGGAAGACGGCAAGCCGATTCTGGACAGAGGCGTATTTGAGTGGAAATAGGACATGCGCAATAAATCGCAGGAGGAATAAGGATGAGTTTTATTTTGACAGAAGAGCAGGAAGAATTATTGGCTTTGGTCAGAAAGTTTTCGGAAAAAGAGATTCTGCCATATGCCCATCAGATGGATGTGGAAGCCCATTTTGTTCCGGGTTTAATTCAGAAAATTGCAGATTTGGGATTTATGGGTATTAATGTACCTGAAGAATACGGCGGTGTCGGCGCAGATGAAGTGACAAAAGCGCTTGTAATTATGGAATTTGCCAAATATGATGCCAGTGTTGCAGAATTGCTGGCGGTTCATACATTATCCAGTGACATTATCTTAAAGCATGGCACACCGGAGCAGAAGGAAAAATATCTGACAAAGGCATGTACAGGTGCAGTCGGCGCTTTCGCTTTGACAGAACCAAATGCCGGTTCGGATGCGGCCGCAGCAAAGACAAAGGCCATTTCTCAGGGGGACGAGTATATCATTAATGGTTCCAAGTGCTTTATCAGCAATATGGGGCAGGATGAAGGGGATTATGTGATATTAATTGTTTTAACGGACCCGGAGAAAAAGACAAAGGGAATGTCCGCGATTATTGTTGACCGGGATACGCCCGGATTTACTGTTCCAAAGACGGAAGATAAAATGGGACTTCGTGCGGCACCGGTATCGGAATTGTATTTTGATGAATGCCATGTGTCAAAATCACAGCTTTTAGGTGAGGAAGGAAAGGGTTTTGCGATTGCCATGGCAGGGCTTGACGGCGGACGTATCGGTATGGCTTCCCAGGCTGTAGGTCTGGCAGAATCCTGTATTGCAGAGTCTGTGGAATACTCGACACAGCGCGTACAGTTCGGCAAACCGGTGAATGCCAATCAGGGCCTTCAGTGGTATCTTGCAGATATGGCAACCAAGACAGAGGCAGCCAAGGCACTGACCCTGAATGCGGCAGCATTGCGCCAGGCGGGCAAGAATATTACAAAAGAAGCGGCGATGGCGAAGTATTATGCATCGGAGACAGCGGTTGAAGTAGCCAATAAGGCGCTGCAGATTCATGGCGGCTATGGCTATATGAAAGAGTATGCAATAGAGAGACAGTACAGAGATGCACGTATTATTCCGATTTATGAAGGAACTTCCGAAGTCCAGAAAATGGTTATTTCCCGTGCAGTTATCAATGGAAAGTAACTGTATTGTGTAAAACACATACTGCGATTTGAAAATGCATAAGAGATAATGTCTTTGAAGAAGGATGTTAAGAGCTTCAAGAGAAAAAGAAAACCCCAGAGGTGGTAACCTCCGGGGTTTTCTGCATTCAAAAACCAGGTCTGTATTTTACCTGAATTTTGCATTTTCACAGTTTTATTTTACTAAACTTTTTGTTTAAAAATACTTGACAACGTAAAAAATTAATCTATAATAGATTTGTTTAGCAATATCGAACTTAAAGTTAAGGAGGAATCAGCGTGGATATAGGTGCAAAGATTAAGCTGCTCAGGATAAAGAATCAGCTGACCCTTGAGGAGCTGGCGAACCGCAGTGAACTGACGAAGGGTTTTCTTTCTCAGGTTGAGAGGAATCTGACGTCTCCGTCTATTGCAACGCTGGAGGATATACTTGAGGCCCTCGGTACTTCACTGGGCGAATTTTTTTCCGATGACAGAGATGAACGTGTGGTGTTTACGGCCAATGATTATTTTATCAATGAGCAGGAGGCCTACGACATTTCCTATATTGTGCCGAATGCTCAGAAGAACTGCATGGAGCCGATTTTGATCAGGCTGCATCCGGGATGCGAATCGGAGACGTACGGCCCTTATGAGGCGGAGGAGTTCGGTTATGTCCTTCAGGGAAAGGTCGAGCTGCATTACGGAAAGGCGCAATATATGCTGAAAAAGGGGCAGACTTTCTATCTGAAGGGAGATAGAGAACATTATCTGAAGAACGCAGGTGAATCCGAGGCGAAGGTGATATGGGTTTCCAATCCACCTTCATTTTAATGTAATGAACGTGCATGAATTAGGAACCGGATTCTGCATCAGGACGGACGAATAAGTACTGAATTTAAATTGGTAAGGGAGAGGACCATGGAGAAGATTATTGAGCTTAAGAATCTGACGAAGAATTTTGATGACCAGCAGGTTTTGAAGGGCATCAATCTGGACATTCATCACAATGAGTTTTTGACACTGCTGGGGCCGAGCGGTTGCGGCAAGACAACAACACTGCGTATTATTGCCGGTTTTGAGGAAGCCAGCAGCGGTGAAGTGCTTTTTGACGGCATGGATATTTCCAAAATTCCTGCTTATAAACGTGAAATTAATACCGTTTTCCAGAAGTATGCATTATTTCCGCATATGAACGTGTTTGACAATGTGGCTTTTGGTCTGAATATCAAGAAAATGGATAAGGCTGTGATCAAGACCAAGGTAGAGCGGATGCTGTCCATGGTCGGCCTGGCGAATTATGGTTCCAAGGACGTTACTTTATTGTCCGGCGGTCAGCAGCAGCGTGTTGCTATTGCAAGAGCCCTGGTGAATGAACCGAAGGTACTGCTTCTGGATGAACCGTTAGGCGCTCTGGATGCCAGACTACGTAAGGAGATGCAGACGGAGTTGAAGAAGATCCAGAAGGAAGTGGGTATCACTTTCGTGTTTGTTACCCATGACCAGGAGGAGGCGCTCTCCATGTCTGATACAGTAGTTGTTATGAATGAGGGAACTATTCAGCAGATCGGTACCCCGATTGACATTTACAATGAACCGGAGAACCGCTTTGTGGCAGGCTTCATCGGTGAGTCGAATATTATCGAAGGTGTCATGATCAAGGATTTCCTGGTGGCTTTTGACGATTTTGAGTTTATTTGTGTGGATAAGGGCTTCCCTGAGAATGAGCCTGTGGATGTGGTGATCCGTCCTGAGGATATTGATATTGTGCAGCCGGATAAAGCTAATTTGAAGGGTATCGTCAAATCTGTGACTTTCAAGGGTGTGCATTATGAGACGATTGTTACTACCAAATACCGCGATTACAGAATCGACACAACGGATTATTTTGCTGTCGGACTGGAAGTGGGACTGACATTTACGCCGGAAGACATTCATGTTATGTGGCAGATGGGGAGTTACTAGATGAAGCATTTTAGAAAATTAACAGGGCCGTATTTCGCCTGGTTGGTGCTGTTTGTTCTGATTCCACTGGTGTTGATCGCGATTTACGCATTTACCACAAGCGGCAATCCGGTGAAAACACTGAACTTTACATTGATGAATTTTGCGAAGATCAATGAACCAACTTATATCAAAGTATTTATCAAGTCCATTGAGATGGGTGTTCTGACAACCGGAGTCTGTCTGATTCTTGGCTATCCGATGGCTTATCTTATTGCAAAATGTCCGGAGGAGATGCAGGATATGCTGATCATGGCGGTAACCATTCCGACCTGGATCAATATGCTTCTGAGAACCTATGCGTGGATGAACCTGTTATCTGACAATGGTATTATCAACGGATTGCTCAGTGTGTTGGGCATTAATCCGGTGACAATGATGTATACGAATTTTTCCGTTGTTGTGGGCATGGTCTGTAATTTTATGCCGTTTATGATTATTCCGATTCATACCTCACTGAGAAAAATGGACAATTCTCTCATTGAGGCAGCCATGGATCTGGGCGCCAATCCGTTTCAGACATTTCAAAAGGTTGTTCTGAAACTGTCCATGCCCGGTGTGATCAACGGTATTGTGATGGTATTTCTGATGGCGATTTCTTCTTTCGTTATTCCGAAGCTCCTTGGCGGCGGGCAGTTTGTCCTGATCGGTAATCTGATCGAATCCCAGTTTGTATCTGTTGGAGACTGGAATTTCGGCAGTGCCATTTCCCTGATTCTGGCAGTTCTGATTCTTGTGGCGATGCGTCTCATGAAGAAGATGGATGTACAGGACAATTAGGAGGCGGACATGCGAAAGAAAAACAGTTTATTTTCAAAATTTTATATTGCGATTTGTTTTGCTTTTTTCTATCTGCCGATTCTGGTGACGATGGTATTTTCATTTAATTCATCGAAGTCATTGTCGAAATTCACAGGATTTTCCCTGCGCTGGTATAAAGCGCTTTTGGAAAACAGTGAGATTATGTCGGCAGTTTATGTTTCTGTGACCATTGCCATCCTGGCCACCATTGCTTCGACAGTGTTGGGAACAATGACAGCCATCGGCCTTTCAAAGTCACGGAAGATTATCAAAGATATGGTGCTCAGCATGAATGATATTCCGATTCTGAATCCGGATATCGTTACAGCCATCGGATGGATGCTGCTGTTCTCATCTCTGGGATTCCAGAAGGGATATATAACTATGCTTCTGGCACACATTGCCTTCTGTACGCCGTATGTCATTACCAGTGTGTATCCGAAGGTGAGAAGCCTGGACCCGAATCTGGCCAATGCGGCCATGGATCTTGGTGCCACACCGTATCAGGCACTGACGAAAGTTATTATTCCGATGATCCGACCGGGCATATTTGCCGGTGCGCTGCTGGCTTTTACTATGTCTTTTGATGATTTCGTTATTTCCTATTTTGTATCAGGAAACGGCGTCAAGAACATTTCAATTGTCGTTTATAACATGACAAAACGTATCAATCCGACGATTAATGCGCTGTCAACCATTGTTATTGTGGTGATTGTTGTGATTCTGCTTCTGGCTAATCTGCTTCCGAGACTGGGCGGCGGTGACAACAAGAAGAATAATCAGAACATGAAGAAACTGGTGGCAGGTGTAGCTGTTTTTGCATTAGTACTCAGTCTTGTGACCTGTGTGGCCAACAAGAGCAATAACAAAGAGGCAAGAGTTCTGAGGGTTTATAATGCCGGCGAATATATCGATTCGGATCTTCTGACAGAGTTCCAGGATGAGTACAATTGCACGGTTATTTATGAAACATTTGAGTCCAATGAGATGATGTATACAAAGCTTCAGGCCGGAGATGCCTATGATATTCTGATTCCTTCGGATTATATGATCGAGCGTCTGATCAGGGAAGATTATCTGCAGCCGATCGATTGGGATCGTCTGACCAATGCAGAGGGATTGAATCCGGATGTTATGAACAAAGAATATGATCCGGGCAATGTTTACTCCGTTCCTTATTTCTGGGGTAATGTGGGTATTTTATATGACAAGACAGTGGTGGATCCGGCGGACCTCAGTGAAGGCTGGAATCTGCTGATGGATACGAAATATGCAGGTAATCTGTATATGTATGACTCTGAGCGAGATTCCTTTATGATTGCCTTGAAAGCCCTGGGATATTCCATGAATACCCACGATAAAAACGAGATTCAGGCGGCTTATGAATGGCTGATTCAGCAGAGAGATACCATGAAACCAGTCTATGCCGGCGATGATGTCATTGACAACATGATTTCCGGCAACAAAGCACTGGCGGTTGTTTATTCCGGTGATGGTGCCTATATTATGTCGGAAAATGAGGATCTGGGCTTTTTGATGCCGGAAGAGGGAACGAACCTCTGGTATGATGCCATGGTTATGACCAGGGATTGTGAGAATACAGAACTGGCTTACGAATTTATGGATTTTATGCTGAGAGATGACGTAGCTTACAGAAATACCCAATATGTCGGTTACAGTTCACCGGTTGTGGCTGCTTATGAGCAGGCACAGGAAGAGGATTACGAAGGTATCGAGGCATATGTACCGCGTGTCGGCTACGAAAAAGATGAAATTTTCCGTTATCAGGATACGGATATTAAGAAATTATTTGCTGAGCTTTGGACAAAAGTCAAGGCACAATAAACTGAAAGGGCTGTTGTTTTATTCGGGGTAATGAATAGAGCAGCAGCCTTTTTCAAGTGGACTTGTCGGGCAGATTCTGTTATCATAAGAGTAGAAAATATCAGGGAAAGGGGCATAGGTCATGAAGCAGATGAAGCTATCGGTAGGAGTCTCCGATTTTGAAAAGATTCGAAGCGATGGTTATTACTATATCGATAAAAGTGGCTGGATCAAAGGATTGCTGAAATCCGGAGCGGAAGTAACTTTACTGACGCGACCGAGGCGCTTTGGTAAGACGCTGGGAATGAGTATGCTTGCTAATTTTTTTGATATAACAAAAGATAACAGGGCTTTATTTGAAGGTCTGGAAATAATGAAAGACACAGAGTTGTGTCAGCATTGGATGAATCAGTATCCGGTTCTTTTTTTATCTTTTAAAGATGTAGATGGCACATCTTTTGAAAATGCACTGGCACTTCTTCAATTTACACTGTCCCAATTTTGTGATGTGTATGCTTATCTGGAAGATGGTGAACAGGTGACGGAAGTTCAAAAAGCCATTTTTCATCGATTAAAGATGCAAACCGCTTCTCTGGTGGATATACAAAGTGCTTTGTTAGTCATTATGAGGATGATGTGGGCTTATTATGGGAAGAAAGTTATTTTGCTATTGGATGAATACGATGTGCCGATTGCCAAAGCCAGCAGTAAAGGTTATTATACGGAAATGATGGAAGTCCTGAAAACGATGCTCAGTATATCGTTAAAAGATAATTCGGTACTTGAATTAGCGGTTGTCACAGGTTGCCTGAAAATAGCAAAAGAAAGTATTTTTACAGGTACGAATAATTTTGTTTCTGATACGATTTCAATGTCAAGATTTAATGAATACTTTGGTTTTACGCAAAAAGAAGTAGATCAGATTTTGCTGGATGCGGGCGCTGCTTCGCATGCACAACAGGTGAAAGCGTGGTATGATGGGTATCATTTTGGGGAATACGATATTTATTGCCCATGGGATGTGATGAATTTTGTTCGTGATTTTCAATTTGACGCAACCGTAAAACCTGCAAGCTATTGGAAGAATACAAGTGATAATGCGATTATCAGGTCTTTTATTGATTTTGCGGGTAATAGTATCACTGCCAAAATGGAGACACTGTTGGCGGGGGGATATATTATTGAACGAATAGAAGAAAATCTGACCTATGATTATCTTCATGCATCGGAAGATAATCTATGGAGTATCCTGTATTTAACAGGTTATTTAACAAAAGTACGTGACCGGGATATAAAAATGCCGCTTCCGGATGGGATGACTGCATTGTTGATTCCAAATGCTGAAATCAGAGAGATTTTTGAGACAACTGTCAAAAAATGGTTTGAAGACAAAGCCAGAACATGGAATAAAAGACTGTTGTTTGATGCTGTCTGGTGTGGTGATAGCGAGACCCTGACACAGGAGATGAATAAGCTTTTGCGTCAGACCATCAGTTATCATGATTATAGAGAAGATTTTTATCATGCTTTTCTGGCAGGCATTTTTACAGGAGCTGGATATATGGTTCAATCCAATAAGGAACATGGAGAAGGCCGCAGTGATCTGGTTGTTATGGATACTGAAAATGGCAGGGTCGCAGTTTTTGAGGCGAAATATTCAAAAATGTTCCAGCAGCTGGAAAGTGATTGTAATAAAGCAATCAATCAGATAGAGAGCAGAATGTATGCCAGAGAATTTGAAGAAAATGGAGATGACGTTTTTTGTTATGGCATTGCTTTCTTCAAAAAGAGGTGTTGTGTCAAGATAAAAAGTTAAATTATTGGTATTATTTTGGTTGAATATGGGGGTGGCAGTATGATTAATTATTCAGAAGATGCAAGCAGACAGTATCATATTCAGGTGGCCAAAGGGGAAGTGGGTCGGTATGTGATTCTGCCGGGAGATCCGAAGAGGTGTGTAAAGATTGCACAGTATTTGGAGCATCCGGTGTTGATTGCGGATAACAGGGAATTTACAACGTATACAGGCACTTTGGATGGCGTAAAAGTCAGCGTGACATCCACAGGTATTGGCGGTCCGTCAGCCTCTATTGCCATGGAAGAGTTGTATCGCTGTGGTGCAGATACCTTTGTCAGAATCGGAACCTGCGGCGGCATGCAGCCGGATGTGAAAAGCGGTGACATCGTTATTGCCACGGGAGCAGTCCGTATGGAGGGCACCAGCAAAGAATATGCGCCTATTGAATACCCGGCAGTGCCTGATTTTGGTGTGACAACAGCCCTTGTTTCGGCAGCGAAAGCCTTGAAGATGCCGTATCATACCGGGGTTGTTCAGTGCAAGGATGCCTTTTACGGACAGCATGCGCCGGAACTGATGCCGGTGAGCTATGAGCTGCAGAATAAATGGGAAGCCTGGAAGCGGATGGGCTGTCTGGCATCGGAGATGGAATCGGCGGCATTGTTTATTGTAGGCGGCCATCTGGGGGTACGTGTGGGCTCCTGTTTTCTTGTCATGGCCAATCAGGAACGGGCGAAGCTGGGACTTGAGAATCCGGTGGTTCATGACACAGATGGGGCCATTCATGTGGCTGTGGAGGCTATCAGGAATCTGATTAACGCGGATAAATAAGTGGGAAATCAAATTATTAAAAATGCCTTTTGTGATTATAAATGTAGAAATAATGGGAGTGAAGGTATGATTTATTATTCAGAAGAAATAGGAAAAAATGAGTTGACGGAAACACTTATTCAGAAATTGATAAAAACAGCTGCAGAACAGCTTCGATTTTCCTATACACCCTATTCACATTTTAAAGTGGGGGCAGCACTTCTGGCTGCAGACGGCACGATTTATACCGGATGCAATATAGAGAATGCGGCCTATACACCGACGAACTGTGCGGAGAGAACGGCTTTCTTCAAGGCTGTCAGCGAAGGTGTCCGTGATTTTCGTGTAATCTGTATTGTGGGCGGGATGAACGGTGTACTGAGTGGTTATACGGCACCCTGCGGTGTCTGCCGGCAGGTGATGATGGAATTCTGTGATCCGGAGACATTTCAGATTATCCTGGCAGCGGCAGACGGCAAATATAAGATTTACCGTCTGAAAGAATTGCTGCCGGAGGGTTTTGGCCCTGATAATCTTGTTATTTCCGGCGATTTTCGAAGTAAATAAAATGGTCAATAGCATCGAGGATGTCTTTGAAGTCGTCTTTCGGTGCTATTTCTATGTAGCGGGTCAGTAATTCGGTTTCGGAATCTTTATAGCGTCCGTAGAATGTATCATAGAGATTGTGACCCCGCATGTGGATGCGGATATCTTCCATATGCTGACGCACATCCTCCGGTGATGTCAAATCATGACCGATGGCGGCCACCAGTTTTTCTCCACTGGAAAGCCGATGCAGATATTCGTGCCATTTTTCGTAAAATATATCATAAAAAGCTTCGGGGCTTGGAACAACGCCGAGTTTTGCCATAACATCCGGATTGAAAAAGTAATTTTCAAAGGAGTAATATTTCAGGATCAGGACATTTTTCTCTGTAACCCTTGGCAAATGGTCGATATCACTGATATTCCTTTCATCATAATAGCGGCAGAGCTGATGCTTCAGCATATCCGCGTCTTTGCCGTCACCATCACGGATCATCAGGAAGCTGTCTTTCAAATAAACCTGGTTGATGTATTTCAAATTGGCATAGGTCTTGATATTGGTGCAGCTGTTGGTAGTGATGATGGCCACACGGGAAGGCTTGCCTTCATCATCGTATATTTCGGAGTAATATTTTCGCAGCAGCAGTGGCAGTCGGCTTTTGTCCTGACGGCCTTCGACAATAAATACAAAATCGACATTCATCAGATCATTGGCGCTGTATCCCAGATCATTGAGAATGACGCTGATATCTGTATGTTCACGAACAGTGGAATAGCCATCGCTGTCCAATACAACCTGTCGGATCTGACGGCTGTTGAAATTCGGCAGCAGATTCGGTGAATGGGTGGAAAAAATCACCTGATTTTTGCGGGCCAGACGGAAAAGGAGATCACCGGACAGTTTCTGGAGTTTTGGGTGGAGGAAAAGTTCCGGTTCCTCCACCATAATGATGCCTGGGGTAGGATTGTCGTCTTCTGCGTAGGTTTCAAGGAGCGAAAGCATATAAATGCTGCGCATGCCTTTGCCCATATGTTCAATAGGGCGCAGCGTTTTCTGCTTTTCATCTGCAATTTCAGCGGTAACGGAAAGCATCTGCTCGATATCACGGTTCATGGAGTAGATGATTTCATGCTGACCGCCGTTTTTTCTGTAGTTGGCATTAACTCTTCTGGAAAAATCATCCAGATTCAGCTGATACAGCTTGTAATCCAGCAATCTGGCCGCTTCAAAGGCATTTAATTCGGCAGGTGTTTTCTGGTTGATCAGACCGATACAGGAAAAGCAGTGGGTGCATGGTTTGGCGGAATCAAAAAGACAGCAGCCAGAACGCATTTGTTTTAAAAGGCTGTCTTCCTGCATGAGCAGCAAATCGTCCTGAAATTGCCGCAGATTGCGCTGCGGGTCCAGATAATAGACCGGCGGCAGCAGTCGGGGAATCCAGTTGTTATTCTTCTGATATCCGTCGCTGTAACGGATTTTCCCGTCGCGGTTAGCGATAAATGTAAAAGAAAGGGCCTGGGTCGCCTCATCATAGGATGGCAGTTTTCTTTTGAAATCCTGAAACCATTTGTCAAATCGGCGGTAAGTGCTGATTTGACCTGCAGCGTGGAGCATTTTCAAATCATTGTCGCTTAAGAGCAGGCAGACGGAGATTTCTATATTGGCGTAATCCTCCTGAAAATCATCCATTTCAACGGCACAGCTGCCGGTGACAACACGAATGGCATCGAGAATAGCCGTTTTGCCGGTGTTGTTCTTGCCTACGAGAATCAGGGCGTTTTCGATATCGGTGATCAGCAGGTCGCTGATGGACTTGTAATTGCGGATACGAAGTTCAGTGAGACGCAAGGCGGTCAGTCCTTTCTATCAAATATGTTTAATATGTAACTGTTCAGAGCCAAGCAAAATTTCAAAAAACAGGTATGAAATGCGTAGTATTTTGGAGGTTGGCTCTGAACAGTTACTTTAATATAAGAATATCATAGAAAAGGTTGGAGAAGTATATAAAAATGTCCTTTAGAGATATGTTTCTAAAGGACATTTTAACAAAAGTTAGCAAGAATTCTCCTTCCTCTACAGGTGGGAGATGAATTGCAGAAAATAGAACGCTTGTTCTGTGACGAGAAGTGTGGTATACTATAATCAGTCGAAAGGATAGAAAGGACTGATTATATGGACCAAATGGATCATAATGCACATTCAGTATATTTGATGTATTATCATCTGATCATGGTTGTAAAATACCGAAGAAAAGTAATAGATGATCCGATTTCGGAACGTGCAAAAGAGATCTGGGAACGTATTGCACCTGATTATGGAATCACACTGGAAGAATGGAATCATGATGTTGATCATGTGCATGTTATGTTTCGGGCACAGCCAAAATCAGAACTCAGTAAATTTATCAATGCGTATAAAAGTGCAAGCAGTCGTTTGTTAAAAAAGGAATATCCACAGATCAGGGAAAGACTTTGGAAGGAAGCATTCTGGAGTCAAAGTTTCTGCCTGTTGACAGCGGGTGGTGCACCGATTGATGTTATCCGTAGTTATATCGAGACGCAGGGAGAGAAAAAAAGATGAATATAGCTTACCGTTTTCGTATATATCCAAACAGAGAACAGGAAGTCCTGCTCGCCAAAACATTTGGCTGCTGTCGTTTTTTATATAATCAGATGTTGAATGATAAGATACGGGAATATGAAGCAACGAAAAAAATGCTGCGAAATACACCGGCGATGTATAAAAAAGCATATCCATTTTTGAAAGAAGTGGATTCCCTGGCACTTGCAAATGTGCAGATGCATCTGGAAAAGGCATATAAGAATTTTTTCAGGAATCCAAAGATTGGCTTTCCAAAATTCAAATCAAAACACAGGAGCCGAAAAAGCTATACGACAAATGTGGTCAATGGAAATATTCAGGTAGAAGATCATCGGATAAAACTACCGAAGTTGAAATGGATCCGTATGAAAAAACATCGTGATATTGCAGAAAAATATTGCCTGAAATCTGTAACAATAAGTATGGAACCATCCGAAAAGTATTATGCAAGTCTATTATATGAAAAATCTGACTGTGAAAACCAAGCAGAAGAATTTGATTATGAAGACGCAAAGATACTGGGAATTGATTATGCAATGCATGGAATGGCTGTGTTTTCTGAAGATATACAGAAGGAAAATGAAGGATACTTCAGAAAAAGTGAGGAGCGGCTGGCAAGGGAACAAAGAAAGTTATCCCATTGC
>NZ_JAMOKJ010000011.1:0-118142 GCF_023656595.1 Coprococcus intestinalis
CAGAGTAGCCAAGTCCGGACGGGATAAACGCTGAAGGCATCTAAGCGTGAAGCCCCCCTCAAGATGAGATCTCTCATTCGAAAGAAGTAAGACCCCTTGAAGACGACGAGGTAGATAGGGCAGAGGTGGAAGGGCAGTAATGTCCGGAGCTGACTGTTACTAATCGGTCGAGGGCTTGACCTGAGACCTTAACGAAGGCGGAACGCAGTGGAGACTGAGTTTAGTTCGAAGGTCGTTCTCAGAGCGGAGCGAAGAGAACATACCCGAAAAGAGCCAGAGTTAAGAGAGCGGTTCTAAAAGGCAGAGTGTTTTATGATATGCAGTTTTGAAGGTGCATGGTTTTTATTTTATAATGCTTTATATCGGGGTGTGGCTCAGCTTGGCTAGAGCGCTTGATTTGGGATCAAGAGGTCGCAGGTTCGAATCCTGTCACCCCGACTTTTTCCAGAGATGTTTCTTCTATTTTTATAATTAATAAAATAGTAAGAGGACTCTGGTATTTTTTTTGCCTTTCAATCAAAAGGATGTATCTATTTAGGTATATGAGAGGGCGAAAAATTAAAATAAAAAATTGCTAAGAATACGCAATAAAAACATTGACAGATAAAAATATTTGCAATATAATAAGTAATTGTGACAGTATGGTTAAAAATACTTCGCCAATAGCCCCGGTGGGGTATTTGAACAATATATTTTTTAGAAAATATCTGATTGTTGGACGTTTGTTGTGATTGACGAGATCAACAGATGAAAGTGAGCTTTGATGTTTTCGGACATTTACATCAGGGAGCTAGTATTTCTTATACGATTAGATACACGAATAAGGAGGTTCACTATGAAAAGCTTTGTAGCCAGCCCGGCAACAATTGAAAGAAAATGGTATGTAGTTGACGCTGCAGATCAGACATTAGGACGTTTAACTTCACAGGTAGCAGCAATCCTGAGAGGTAAGAATAAACCAACATTTACACCAAACGTAGATACAGGTGATTATGTAATCGTAATCAATGCTGACAAGATTAAAGTAACTGGTAAGAAGATGGATCAGAAGATCTACTACAGCCACTCTGATTATGTAGGCGGTATGAAAGAAGCTACATTAAGAGAAAAAATGGCTAAGAAACCTGAAGATGTTATTACATTAGCAGTTAAGGGTATGCTTCCAAAGGGACCATTAGGAAGAGCTATGATCAAGAAGCTTCATGTATATGCAGGTCCTGAACACAACCATGCAGCTCAGAAACCAGAAGTACTTGAACTCAAGTATTAATTAATGAATTACATCGGAAGGAGAGAGAATAATGGCTTCAGTAAAATATTACGGAACAGGTAGAAGAAAAAAGAGTATTGCCAGAGTATACCTTACACCAGGTACAGGTAAGATTACAATCAACAAGAGAGATATCGATGAATATTTCGGTCTTGAAACATTAAAAGTTGTTGTTAGACAGCCACTTGTTGCAACAGAAACATTAGAGAAATTCGATGTATTAGTTAATGTTCACGGCGGCGGTTTCACAGGTCAGGCTGGTGCTATCAGACACGGTATCGCTCGTGCATTACTGAAAGCAGACGCTGAATTCAGACCAACTCTTAAGAAAGCTGGTTACCTGACAAGAGATCCACGTATGAAAGAACGTAAGAAATACGGTCTCAAAGCAGCTCGTCGCGCTCCGCAGTTCAGCAAACGATAATCTACGCGATGGCCATGAGCCATGCGACGTCAAATATGAAAAGCTTCGCCCATGCTTGCATGAGGCGGAGCTTTTTTTCATTTGACGTCATAGGGCGAAGCCCGTGACCGAGGAAAACCGAAGGTTTTTCGAGGGAAGCAAGGCGAATGTTCCCGGAAAATCAAGGTTTTCCGGGGTTTTCTTATACCTAAACGGGCTGATATAGTTTGACTTGATTTGACCAAACGAGAGCCGTTTTCACCCAATTTTTAGTGGTTAAATATAGGACAACCGGCAAAAATGGGGTCAAAAAACGGCCTTAGTGGTTAAAAAATAGGACAACCAGAGAGCAATTTCGGGGATATTTTTGAGGGTGATTTTGGTACTCTCAGACACCGGATTTTTCGCTGGAGGGTTTGGCATAATCTGACCAAATCTGAACAATTAAATACGATTCTAATGCAGGCACTCAGTAACAAATAATGATATGATACCTCTAAAGTAGATAAGGAAAATAACTAAAATCTACTTTGGAGGTATTTTTATGGGAAGAAAACCCAAATGTACGGTTGAAGAAAAAATTTCTGCTGTTGAGGATTATCTGAACGGAATACGTTCTGTCTCTCAAATTATGGTAGATTTATCTATTAAAAGCACACGAACCATAAGGGACTGGATACTGGCATATCAGAATGGAGGGATAGAAGCCATCTTTCCTGTTACAGCTAATCACTCCTATTCCAAAGAGTTTAAAACCGAAATGGTTCAAAGATATATCGACGGGGAGGGATCTGTTACCGATTTATGCGCCAGATATGGGATTCCTGCACATGTTACACTACAAAACTGGATTTCATTGTATAATGCCAATAGAGAACTTAGGGATTATGAACCCAATTGCTCTGCTTGGCGTGGCTGTGCTTATTACCTATTCCCCGCAGAATGGTGCAATTTTGCTGGTTATGGCATTTTTGATTAGCCCGATGGGGCTGCCGCTGGCTGCGATCTGGCTGCTGGGCAAGGTGCAGAGTTTGAAATTTGCGATCCAGGATTGGGTGTATGGGTAAATGATGTGAATATAATTTGGAATGAAAAGAAGCAGGACAATGGGAGATGAGACCCAATGCCCTGCTTCTCTGTTTATTCGGAACGAACTGTAATATATTTTTGATTGCGACTTTTAGGTTTATCGGGAATAGTCATTTCTAATTGCCCGGATTCTAAAAGCGGATTGATATGCTTCAAAGTGAAGTTTCTTAAATCTTTGAAGCCGCAAAATACTGCAAGCTCTTTCTTGGATTTTGGTGTTGTGCAAAAAGCCAAAATCTGTTTGGACATCGTTGATAGTTCAATATCTTGGTGGGTAACTTGGTGGATAACTTGGTGGGTATCACCCTCTAAGTTGTAGTTTACATTTTTCAAGATGACTCTGAAATCTGTCGCTGTTGAGGAAAATTCGGGCTTATATGCCTCTGTGTATCCAGGCAGCTTTTCAGTTTCACTGACAATTTTGCGTAGGCCACTTCCACGGCGTTCCATGTACTTCATGCGGTGGAACAGGTCAGCAATCACAGGGTTTCGTCGCATGGAACGGATACTGTAAATATCGTATTCCTGAATTGAGCCGCCGCCAAACATACCGCCAGGAGATGTGATTTCCACCCGATCATCAAACATATCAATATGGATTTCGCTGCCAAGCACAATATAATCACGATGGATAAGCGCATTAACAAGAGCCTCTGTCACAGCTCGTTCAGCATAATCCGGCTTGTCTACACGATACTGTGCCTCTTTGACAAAACGGACTTTGGAATTATTGCGAATAAATTCACTGCCGCTTTTCAGTAGATAAATCAGATTCCCTTCGTATTCTTTATCGTCCAGTGCATCATCAAAGATAGAGCCTTTTTCCAAGCCATTCCACCGGGTACAGAACATACGGGAGTTATAAACCGTGTGCTGATCGGTCATGAGTTTTCCGGCATTGGTCAGGAGTCCATTTTTATCAGTCAACCCAAAGGAAACATAATCGGATGGCTCAAAGCGGAGACCGGTTCGTTCCAGATAGGTTGCTTCCAGAAGTGTAAAGCTGTAATCCTTTTTTACCGCACCTGTTGTTAGGGTATCAAAGGACTGATTGGTTCCCTTTAAGATCAATTCATTTACAATGTAATCCGGGGCAATTACGCTTTCATTTCCAACACGGATATATGCTTCCATCACGCCGTCTGCCTTGTAATAATATGGGGTGCTGCGGCCGGGAGAAACCTCCAGAGCTAATAGATTATTACCATCTTCCGGTAATGGTTTTAAGATAAACTGAGGTAATGGTGTGATTCGTTCTTTGATTAAGCGGCTGATCGCCTCAGCATCCTTTTGAACATCGGACAAGCCAATAGGTTTCCGGTCATCAGAGACCCCGAAAAACAGAGTGCCGCCGATTCCATTGGAAAAGGCACTGACACTTTTTAACCAGCTTTTGGGTTTCTTTATTTCAAGTGCAACTTTGAAATCACATTCGGTTGCTTCAGCAATGAGCTGTTCTATCATAAAATCCCTCCTTTGAGGTAATGGTAGTTTCTTTATATTATACCCATAAGGAGAGTTTATTTCAACGATAGGAACAAAGAGTTCAGAGAAAATATTTTGAGAGGAGGGCCTTCTATTATGGCAACTACAAGAATCATGCCGCTTCATGTTGGCAAGGGCCGCACAGAAAGTCGGGCGATCAGTGACATCATCGACTATGTAGCAAACCCACAGAAAACAGATAACGGCAAGCTCATTACCAGCTATGCGTGTGACAGCCGGACTGCGGATGCAGAGTTTCTTCTGGCAAAGAGGCAATACATTGCCGCTACCGGACGAGTGCGTGGCGCAGATGATGTGATCGCCTATCATGTGCGCCAGTCCTTCCGTCCCGGTGAGATTACCCCGGAAGAAGCAAACAGGCTGGGTGTGGAATTTGCCAAGCGATTCACCAAGGGGAATCATGCCTTTGTGGTCTGCACTCACATAGACAAGTCGCACATTCATAATCACATTATCTGGTCATCGGTCAGCTTAGAATATGACCGGAAGTTCCGAAACTTTTGGGGCAGCACCAAGGCGGTTCGCCGGCTAAGTGACACCATCTGTATTGAGAATGAACTGTCCATTGTAGAGAATCCGAAACCTCACGGATTTTCGATATTGGCGATTTGCTTTACAGAAACATGGCTCAGATCCGTAAGCTCTTGCTGTGTCAGGTCTTTTTTTTCTCGGGCTTCCCGCATTTTTTGCCCCAAAGCAGTCAAATCATCAATCGGCATAATCGTTCACCTCAATAATATTGTATCGTTCCGGTTTATGTGATGGAATGACCTTATTATGCCGGTTAATGGGCTTGATTATACCGATTATAAAACTGAGGATACAAATTCCATTAAAGAGTAATGAAGGATGCAAACTTACCTGTATCTGTGACAGCATTCGGTGTGGTCTGAAGCAACTGGCAAAGTATTTTTAGGATAGAATAACAAAGGGCGCAAGGTCTCAAAATGTTTCCAGCACAGGGGCTTGCGCCTTATCTATATTTGGCCATTTAATAGGTTTGATTATGCAGATTAAAATTTAATATCTTTATGAAATCTTCAAATTTCCCTTGTATCCTCTTGTTGAAACCAAAAGAAAGGACAGTACAAAATATGAGTATAATCTTGAAAACAACAAATCTCTGCAAATCGTTCAACGGGCAGACAGCCGTAAATAACATATCGCTGAACATTGAAAGAAATTCCGTCTATGGATTGTTAGGACCAAATGGAGCCGGAAAATCTACAACACTCAAAATGATAACAGGTATTTTGAGGCCCACATCTGGGAGTATTGAGTTTGACGGCCACGCATGGAAACGCAGCGACTTAAACCATATTGGAGCGTTAATTGAAATGCCGCCGCTTTATGAAAATTTGACTGCCTATGAAAATCTGAAAGTAAGGACTACTATTTTAGGGCTGACAGATAAGCGGATTGACGAAGTGCTGCAAATCGTCCGGCTGACGGAAACAGGCAAGAAAAGAGCCGGACAGTTTTCTCTTGGTATGAAACAGCGTCTTGGAATTGCAGTTGCATTACTAAACAACCCGAAGCTGCTCATACTTGATGAACCAACCAACGGGCTTGACCCGATTGGGATTGAAGAACTTAGAGAGCTTATCCGTTCCTTTCCTGCAAAGGGTATTACCGTTATTTTATCAAGTCATATTCTCTCCGAGGTACAACAGACCGCTGACCACATCGGCATTATTGCGGGCGGCGTCTTAGGCTATGAGGGGAAACTTAATGCAAACGAAAATTTGGAACATCTTTTTATGGACGTTGTAAAAAGCAATCACAGGGAGGGTTAAGGCATGGACTATCTAAAATCAGAACATTTGAAATTCAAGAGGACAATATCGAACAAACTGATTTTCATTGTTCCGCTAATTACGGCTATTTTTGCATGGCTTATGGGTGGATATATAGGGTATCAGTACATGACGCTTTACTGGTGGTATGCGTTCCTGCTTCCGGGAGCAATCGCAATTTTGTGTTCTTTGTCACACAGAAAAGAAGAAAACGCCGGGAAATACTATTCGGTATTTTCTATGCCTGTAAATCTTTCGAGATTTGAATTTGCCAAGGGCATTATCTTAGTCGAAAAACTGCTTGTTTCAGCGATATTTTTAGCATTGCTTATTTCTATCAGTAATATCATTGCTCCGGCAACGGCAGTATATTCTCTTTTACACAGCATTACAGGAAGTATCGGAATTATCCTTGCGTCTGTCTGGCAAATCCCTTTGTGTCTGTACTTAGCACGCAAAACGGGAATGTTTGTGACGATTGTGTTAAATACAATACTTGGGATTGTCCTATCTACTGCTACCGCATTAGGAAATACAATAGCATGGTGGTTTGTACCGTATTGTTGGGCAGCAAAACTGGCAGAGCCACTTATGGGAATTGAAATGAACGGAACTTATGCGGGGAATTGTGGATTTTCTATAGCCATTATGATTTCCATTTCGTTGTCAATACTCTTGTTTCTTATTTTATCCTATGCCGACGCAAAGGATTTTTCCAAAGGGAGGTAGACAGAAATGGGGTTTATTTATGCGCTTCGTTCTGAACAGGAAAAAACGAAGCATACATCGTTTTGGGCTATTCATTTTTGTGTACCTGTTATGGGGGCATTGTTATTTCTTGCTTACTATTCCCTGTATGCCAGCACCGCAGACAGTAAAAAGCTCAAAATGATATTGGAAATTACGACAACGTTTTTTCCGGTGTTGATAAGCGTTATTGTTGGTCTGAACGTTGCACTGGAAGAAAAGGCTTCACACTTCCAAACGCTGCTTGCTGTACCAAACAGACACAAAAGTATGCTTGCAAAATTAACTTATCTTTATGGTTCAGGGGTATTTGCATTGTTCTTTCTGTTCCTGTTATTTGTGATTGGCATACATCTTTTGGGAATGGCTGATACAGTGCAGCTCGGAATGCTCATTGGAGCCGCCGCCGGGATGGCCTTTTGTAATTTTATAATATACATCTTGCACCTGTTCCTTAGCTTCAAATTTGGATTAGGGTTATCCCTGTTTTGGGGCGTGTTTGAAAGTCTGCAATGTATCTTATATAGCAATATTGAGCTGAAAGGTGTAGCCCGGTATATCCCCTTTGCATGGTCTATGAATTGGGTACAGGATATTTTGAGCCGACAAATTTTCAACTATGGAACAGAAAAAATATGGATTGCAGCATTAACGACAGGCGGCTTATTGCTGACCTTATTATGGTTTTCTCATTGGGAGGGAAGAAAAAATTATGAATAAAAGCAAAAAAATAATGCTACTTCTGCTGTTTACCTTTATCGTTTGTGTGGCTCTTGCTGGCTGTACTTTACAGGACAGAATCGAAGAATATTCCAGTGACAAGGAACAATGTTATTTGAATACGGAAAATGTAACACGTTTTTCCTATAAAGGTAACGATTACACCATTTTGGCAGATACCGTATCAAATGGCGGGCTTGGAGAATGGATTGGATATATCCGGCAGCTTGCCGCCATAGACGAGAACGGAAAAATATTGCTGCAAGAAAATGTTGAACCGGCAACTTTTCAATCCTTAGCGGATTTGGCGGAGAAAGCACCAGAAGCCGCTTACATTATTCCTTTTCTCAATGTATATGCGGCTCCTAACGCAGACGATTATCTTATTGTAGATGTAAACGGAGGGTATCATAAAGCTGTTATCAGCGAAAATGTCAAAGATAGCGATACTGTTTTTGATTTTAAGAAAACAGAAGAATCTATAAATGACAGCTTTGAAGTCAATCCAGAAAATGCGACACAACTTCTTTGGGGCGGGACGGTTTATCAAGTAACGTCTGATATGGTATCAGATGATGAATTAGGCAGCTACATTGATATTCTCGCTGAAAGTGTTACATTCGATACAGAAACGAAAATCCCTTTGTCAAAAGAAGATTTAAGCAAGATTGACTGGTACGGGGAAAATGACAGACAGGGGCGAGAGTCTTGGTTTTACACAGATGTCTATGAGATTTACGGAACCGATAAAGCGGAAGCGGTTGCGGTCAATGTAAATGATAACTACTATATTGCAAAGCGACAATGACAGCTTTCCTACCTTCTTACCCTTGGAGCTTGTGCTATACTAAAAAGGACAACGAAAGGAGGCAACAATATGGCGGCGATCCTTATGATTGATGATGAACGGGCTATTTTAGAGCTTGTCAAAAACGGGCTGCGAAAGGATGGGCATTTTGTGACCACTTATACCTCTGCTGCACAGGTACCGCTTGATAAGCTGAACAGATATGACTTGATTATACTGGATATTATGATGCCAGATGTAGACGGCTTTTCCTATTGTGATAAAATTCGTTCCCTTGTAGACTGTCCTATTCTTTTTCTGACAGCAAAGACAATGGAGCATGACATCACATTTGGGCTTGGTCTGGGAGCAGACGACTATCTGACAAAACCATTTCGTATTGCAGAATTGCGGGCGAGAGTAAACGCCCACCTACGGCGTGAACGTAGGGAACGACATACCGCACTTACCTTTGACCGCATAAAAATTGATTTATCTGAAAAAGAATTACGGGTAGATAACACGCCTGTTGCCTTAACGAAAAGCGAATATCTGATTTGTGAATATCTTGCAAGGAATAAAGGACAGGTATTTTCAAAAGAACAGATTTACGAAGCTGTTTTCAGCTTAGAGGGCGACAGTGATAATTCTACGATTTCTACTCATATCAAGAATATCCGGTCAAAATTGAACAAACTGGATATTCAGCCGATAGCGACAGTCTGGGGGATTGGATATAAATGGGAATGAAAAAAACAACATCACTGAAAGCGTCTTTTTGGAAATTCTTATGTATGCTGTTGATTGGACTAATAGGTGCGGTGGCAATACCATTTAGTCTTATTTTAGCTGGAACCAGTACAGGACTTATTACCTATGCGGATTATTCAGAACGCTGCACAAAAGATCTTGCTCCTGTTATTGCCGCAACGCCGGATTTGGCAGATGTGCAGCTTCCTATGGGCTGTGAATATTTGGTGCTGGATAAAAATTATCAAGTGACGGAAACGACCTTAGAGGGCGACGATTTGGACCGGGCTATGGAATACGCAATATCTGGGCAGATAAATACAAACCTCAACAAACAGTATTTGCTTGTGACCCGCGAAAATGAATATGTAGTGCTGCAATATTACATAGGTTCACAGTTTACAAATGAATGGCTTTATGAGCATTTTCCCTCACCGGAAATTCTACTTTATATTTTTATAGCAATCAACTGTATTGCAGTATGCGTGATATTGATAGCGAAGTTTGCAAAAAATATGCGGACGCAGCTCTCTCCGCTTTTTGAAGCGACAAGGCAGGTAGCAGAACAAAATCTTGATTATGAAGTGGGACATTCAAAAATCAAAGAATTTGAGGATGTACTTTGTTCTTTTGCAAATATGAAAGATAATCTGAAAATATCTTTAGAGAAGCAATGGAACGCGGAACAGTTACAGAGAGAACAGATTGCAGCACTCGCTCACGATTTGAAAACACCTCTGACCGTCATTCAAGGAAATATTGATTTGATAAATGAAACGGAGCTTGACGACGAACAACGTCTATATGCGAGTTACATCACTGAAAGCTCCGAGCGGATAGGCATTTATATTAAAGCGTTAATTGACATTTCCCGGACAATCGCCGGGTATCAGCTTCATTTGGAGAAATTTGATATAGCTGATTACATGGGCCAGATTAAAGCGCAGGCAAGCTCTTTATGTCTTACCAAAGGAATTTGTTTGCAACTGGAAACGGGGGTTAACCTGGGCACACTCAAGGCGGATAAGCTGCTGTTGGAACGGGCAATTATGAATGTGATAAGCAATGCGTTAGACTATTCTCCACCACAGGGGACAATTTATGTAACGGTGCAAAAAACGGACTGCTTTTTGCATATATCTATAACGGACGAGGGAGGCGGCTTCACACCGGAGGCTCTACATCATGCACAGGAACAGTTTTTCATGGGCGACAAAAGTCGTACTTCTAATATGCACTTTGGTATGGGACTTTATATCACAAGCAGCATTATCAAGCAACATGGCTGGCAGCTTGTTTTAAGCAATTCTAAAAAGACTGGCGGCGCACAGGTTATTATCAAAATTCCATATTAAAAGTAGTGGGCGGTACTGTGGTATCGCTCATTATTTTTTCAAATCTTTATGAAATCTACAAACTTTCCATATAGCATATGGGTAAAGAATAAAACTACAATCTGCCGGACGACGGCAAAAGAAAAAAGCCGTCGTAGAGCAGACAATTTGACACGCCCATTTGAAACGGCGGCTTTGATTTCAGAGCCGCCGTTTCTTTGCGTTTACACAATCCTATGACGACTTGCAGGGACACGGTAGCCGATTGGAGGTTATTTTGCCGTGTCCTTTTCTCTTTTTCGCAGTATCCATGATCTGCACCAGCTAAAAAAAGCGTAGCCCCTCCATCGGAGCAGTCCGGATTTGGATATGAACTATACCATGTAAGCAATCTTCTTTATAAAACATTTCTGCGTCCAGCAGGTCCGTTGCGACTTGCTGGGCGCTTTTTGCTGTTTTCCGAGGACAAGCCCGCCTCGAAAAAAATTTTTGAGAAATTTTCAAAAAGGAGGCTTTTAGCGGGTAGCGAGCGGATTTGCGTTCGCCTTGTTAGCGGAAAGGGAGAAACCCACCTCATTCCCCCAGGAAAGGGGGTGAAAAGATGGATATGATCCCCCGCAATGACTATGGCGAGCGGTGCCAGTTCGATGCTTACTGCAAGCTGGTACTGTACCATGAAGCAATCGACTACCTTCGGGAAATGCAGAGGCACCGTGATACCGTATCTTATCTCTACTTATAAAGCGTTGCAGAAGTCCAAAAATGCCCGCAAAATAAGAAAAACAGAGGATGTTCAGACAACCTCCGTTTCTTCATTCGGCTTTTCAATTTTTAAGGCCCCGTCAATGGCACCTTCCACGATAGGCAAATACTGTTCCGGGCAGAGTTTCAACTTCTGTCCGGCCCGCTGGCGCAGCTCGCTTTCCTCTCGCATGACCTCTGGATTGAAATATCTCTCCATCGGCAGGCCGCAGATTTTTACAAGCTGTATGATGACCGGCAGGCTGGGGATCGTGCCCTCGTTTTCAATGTTGGCAAGATACCTGGTATCAATATTCATCTTTTCGGCTAAATCTTTTCGTGCAAGGTTCTTCGCCTTCCGTGCTTCTTTTACATCCGCACCGAAAGTTTCAAAACCGGGGCAATCTTCGATTTTTGCCATATTGCATCATCCACATACATTCTATATTTCATAGTCTGCCTGTGGAATGTTGCGATATGTGCTTGTTCTAAACTTTATATTTCATATTACCGATTGAGCAATATATCCGAGCTTAATAGCTTTTGTTATCATCTCAACGGTAGAGCTAACTTGCAATTTTTCAAAAATATGTTGCAAATGATTTGATACTGTTCGTTCACTAATAAAAAGCTGTTCAGCGATTTCGCGGCGCCTAACTCCTGATGCAACCAATTCGAGAACTTTTCTCTCTCCGTCTGTCAGCTCTT
Source organism: Coprococcus intestinalis (assembly GCF_023656595.1). NCBI lineage: Bacteria > Bacillati > Bacillota > Clostridia > Lachnospirales > Lachnospiraceae > Coprococcus > Coprococcus intestinalis. The sequence continues at coordinate 11,852 of NZ_JAMOKJ010000011.1, forward strand.
CTATAAATACTTCTTCCCGTGGGAAGTGTGTTGCCCCATCTTTGATGGTCAATAAAATGTGCAATAACTCATCTGGTTCTACATCCTTACTGATAAACCCTCTTGCACCGATCCTCTTTGCTTCTTTGCGATAAACAGGAAGATTATAGCCAGAAAGAATGACTATTTTTTGATCTGGAAAACGCTCCAACAAATGTTGTGTGAGCATTAAACCGTCCTCGTCTGTCAGTCCTCCTAAGTTAATGTCAATCAGTAAAATATCTGGTAGTTCTGTGGCAATTTGTTTTTCCAAATTTTGAATATCCTTTGTACTGGAAAATTGCTCAATCTCTGGATTATCACACAGGGCAATCGAAAGACTTTTGGCAAAAAGTATATGGTCATCGACCAACAAAATTTTCATACGAATCACCTCCGTTCATAGGCATAGAAATGACAACTGCCGTTCCGCCGCCAGTAGCGGGTTGGATGTTCATAGTGCCATCTAATAAACTGACCTGTTCCCCAATAGAAGCAAGCCCCTGATGTGAACCTGACTTATAAGTGAACGGTTTGAACCCAATACCATTATCCGTCACCTTTAGGGTAATGCGTCCGTCCTCCTGCATCAGCAGCACATCGATTGTCGTTGCGGAGGAATGTTTTAACGCATTTGTTACCAGTTCTTTTATCATTCGATAGATGAGTACATTATATGGCTCTACAAGAAATACATCTTTATCGCAGTCCAAACATATATTTGCAGAATGGTTTTCTTCCATTGAATCAAGCAGATTTTGAATATTTTCCTTTAAGGTCAGACTTTTTACCAGATTTGGGTGATAAGTCTGCATTTGAAAACGGATGGAAGCATTTAATTCTGTCAACGTATCGAGAAGTAACCTCCTTATCTCTGGCTGTTCTGCTTTACATAACATGTTTTTGATGGAAAGCAAGTTTTGCAAAATATTATCGTGCAAATAGTTGGAAAAATCTTTTTTTAAGTTTTCTTCCCGTTTAATCTGTTCCAGTGAATAGGCGTAGAAGTGCTGACGATCCGTGGGGTTATTATAGTTGGTCGGCTGTCTGCAAATCCGCACATACAAAAGGATATTGTAAACCTGTGCCAGCAGAACCACTATGTAAACACTCATCAAAATTGCCATAAGTGGGATTTGAAAAAGATATGCCATTCCAACAAGTCCAACCAATCCGACAAAAACCAGAGCAACGATATATCCCCCTGACAGCGTTAAAAATTGTACCTGCTGTGGATGGTATTGGAACACGATACTATGAATACATACAAATGCCAGCATAACGGGGATGTAGCTCCCCATGCTTGCCATATATTCCGCTTCCCTGTGAAAAACGAAAAGGTATATTACAAATGGAATTACTACAAGAGCCAGTGGAAAAAGCAGACGTTTCCTTTGACTTTTCAGCACAAAGACAATTCGTTTTCTCTGTATGATACCAACGACAGCAAGAGCCAGTGTCGAGATAAAAAATTGCAGTTGGTAGGCTGTGAAAAAAGCCCTATCTGAAAAGAAGAAGCAAATAATTGCTGTTACGCAGGAAATTTTCAAAAAAGCAAGCAGCGCTTTTTGCCCCCGATAGGCGGAACTCTGAAATAAAAATGTCTGTATGAAATATGCTGACTGATAAAAACAGACAGGCAACAACAGCATGGAAACCGCTTTGGATATTGGCCGGAAATCAAACAGGTACAATAAGAATTGCCAGCCCAGCAACAATAACAATAAGGAAAAGTGGTTCAGAACCTTATTACATTTTACATTCTTATATGAGATATACGCCGCGTCAAAAAACAAGAGCGACAAAGATAGAAAATGAACAAGGTAATTGCTTTCTATATAATGTCCGTTGTACGCTATAAAGCCGAGATAAATGATCACGGCAAATTGATTCAACACACAAATAATCTGTCTTGAGAAATATGTGCTTTTCGTATTTTCCACCCCCATTCCTTTTCTAATATTGTACTGTCCTTTCCCAATGAGTTCAAGGTTACTATTCCAAAATATTTTTGAATAAACCAACGGCTGACACTGATGAAAGTGCCAGCCGCCGCTTTATATCAAGGCAATTTTATAGCAGGAACGTTTTGTTAGCTGGTAATAGATAGCATAGATAATGGAGAAGATCGCCACCGCCAAAAGGATCGGCGCAACAACGGCACTGTTCCGTCCGAGTAGATCGTCCATCAGTGCAGACTTATAACAAATCATCGCAAAAATGCTGTGCAGCGATCCAATAACATAGGGAATACCGTAATAAATCTGTATCTGCCGACGCACACATTTTTTAATCATTGTGTGACTATATCCCATTTTCAGCATGATTTCATAGTCCGGTTTGTCATAGGTTACGGACGAAATATTTTGAAAGTAAAGAATACTGCCCGTAGCAATTAAGAAAATAATCGTAGTAAAACAAATTAGCAAAAAAGTGGAACTTGCATCGCGGACAAAGGTACTTTCTCTTTGCCATGCGCTTGCCAGATAAATGTTGTCCGGCATAGACGCTTTCAAAGCTGTGTAGGCAGTTTCATTAGAGCGCATTTTTTCACCATTAATACTGATAACCGAAACTCTATCTATGGTACTGTCACGCATTTTTTGATAAAGGTTATCCGACAAAATCAGCGTTCCAACACTGTTTGAAAAGCCAATAGGATTATCAATGCTTGTCTGTTTTACTGTTACATCGGTTATTCCTGTTCCAAAGTCCAGACGATACGAGGCTCCCATGTCAGAATGTTCATGGTCTGGATAGTATTTGATTAAAATGCAATCCGTATCTGATAATTCTGGAATATCCGTTTTCTTTCCCTGCTGAGAAAGCAGGGTGGCATAGTCTGTCCGGCTGATACATTCAAATCCGGGAATACGCCCCTTATCTTCACTGATACAGTATTCTGTCGGCAGACGATCAGAAGTTGCTTTTACTTTGAAAATAATCGTTTCATAAACTTCGTATTCCTGTTCGTCGCAAGCCTCCTGTAAAGCCTGCAAAGAGATTTCCTTTTCCTGCTCATTTGTCACTCGGTATTCAATGGCAGAGGGGATAATGCGCCGGAAAGATTGGTATGGATACCACATAGAAAGAACCGTCGAGCCAAAGACCGCCAGCGTCCCCGCTGTCAGCAGGATCAGCAGAATCAGTGATTTCGCATTAGAACGGATGCGGTGCATAAACTTTGGCACTACAATAATGGTATCTTCATGGTAAAGTCTGCTTTTTTTCTGCCGGATTTTCTGACAGACATAGGGTAGGAATGAGTACATAAACAGAATCGTTCCTGCCACAACACAAAGAAGTGTCAGCATGGCAATAGGAGAAAATCCAATGGTATTCCACAATGACTGCTTTCCCCGCATAATGTCCAATGCAAGGCCGTACCCTGCGCTGAGAAATCCGACACCCAATATCGCTGTTATTGCATGGGGATGGATCGGTTTTTCCGTTTTATTTTCCAGTCGCACCAAATCAAGCAGGGTAGATTTTCGGAGCAGACTTGCGTTAGAAAGTGTAAGTGTAATCAGCACGACGATTACAAAGGAAAGGATTCCCTTTACTGCTGCCGGGTAAATTAGAGGGATTGCGCTTTGATCTACGGATATTTCCAAAAGGGTCACAATTCCGGCGATTACGATTTTGTGGAGAATACTGCCAGTCAGAATCCCAAGAATCATACCGCCAAAGCAGATCATTACATTTTCAAAGATCAGTAATTTCAATATAGTTGATTTTCGATACCCAAGTAGCGAATAAATCCCTAATTCTCTCATACGTCGCCGCATAAAAAAACTATTGGAATAGAACATATAAAAAATGACAAATGCCATGATGAATACTGCTACTGTCCGGCACATGGTTTCCACTCTGCCATCCGAAGATATTTTTTCCATGATGATCTGGTTCATGGAAAATGAAGTAAAGCAGAAGTAAATCATCAAGACAAAAGAAACGGAAAAAAGGTACAGGAAATAAAACGAAAAGTTCCGTTTCAGATTTTTTAAGGCGATTGCGGATAATTTCATGTTGCCACCCCCCCTTAACGCTTTTCGTCCTGTCTGGCGGTTTCTTGCATGATTTCCTCATAGAATTCACGGCGTTCCCTGTTACACCGTTTCAATTCGGAAATGATATGCCCGTCCTTAAAGTACAAAATGCGATCTGTATAGCTTGCCGCATACGGGTCATGTGTTACCATTAAAATTGTTGTCCCTAAAGCCTGATTGACTTCTGAGAGGGCAAAGAGCAGTTCCGTTGCTGAACTGCTGTCCAATGCCCCGGTGGGTTCGTCTGCAAAAATTAACGGCGAGCGTTTTACCATTGCACGAGCCGCCGCTACACGTTGCCGTTGACCGCCAGACAATTCACTGGGATATTTTTTCAGTTGTGAAGCAATTCCGAACAGTTCCGCAAGCTCCATCACTTTTTTATCAATCGTCTTTGCGCTTTCATGGAGCAAAGTCAAGGGAACTGCAATATTTTCCTGCACAGTCAGACTGTCCAACAAAAAATACTCTTGAAAGATAAAGCCGAGATTATTCTTACGAAAATCGGCTGCCTGTGTTTGACTAAGCTCTTGAATTTTTTTCCCTCCCATGCGGATGCTGCCGCTTGTAGGAATATCAATAGTGGATAGCACATTCAAAAGCGTTGTTTTGCCGGAGCCGGAAGCTCCCATAATACCGAGAAATTCACCCTGCATTACTTCAAAAGAAACATGATCCAGTCCTGGTTTCGGCTGGTTTGGATAGATTTTGGTGATGTCTTTTACTTCCAATAGTGTACTCATAATTGCTCGCTCCTTTCAATGTACACAGGCAGTATATCGAACACAGTAAAAAAGCGCATGAGTAAATCACGCAGAAAACATGCGTGATTTACTCATGCTGGATTTGTCCTTCCTTGATATGATATTCATAAAATAGAAAAAACCATATCTGACGGACGGCGACAAAAGAAAAAGCCGACGTACAGCAGAGATAATTACGGAGGATGGGAAAAGAGGAAACATGAAAAAACATCTTAAATTATGCGTAATAAGCTCAATATTTTTTGCCCTACTCGTTTATTTGATCTGGGGTAATACGGCGTTGACGGTAAGTAACATAAAAATTTCAAGTAGCCGTATTCCTATCGCATTTTCCGGGTTCCGAATAGCACAGGTATCAGACCTGCACAACGCAGAATTTGGGAAAGACAATAGAAAGTTGCTGGAATTGCTGTCAGAAAGTAAACCGGACATTATTGCAATAACGGGGGATTTAGTGGACGCAGGGCATACGGATATTGGTGTAGCTCTTGATTTTGCAAAAGAAGCGGTTAAGATTGCTCCTGTCTATTATGTAACAGGAAACCATGAAGCAAGCCTTTCACAGTATAATGAACTCAAAGCAGGACTTGAAACCATTGGCGTAACTGTGCTTGACAATGATGCCGTACAATTAAACCATGGCAAAGAAGCAATATCGCTTATTGGACTTTCTGACCCCGATTTTACGATAAAAGGAGATATATTCGGAGAAGTCCCGGCTATGGTTAGTACAAAGCTGAATAATCTTGCTGATGATGAAAATAGCTACACCATTTTGCTGTCGCACCGGCCAGAATTGTTTGAAAGCTATGTACATTGCAATATTGATTTGGTTTTAAGCGGACACGCACACGGCGGTCAATTCCGCTTGCCATTTATCGGCGGGTTGATCGCACCCAATCAAGGGCTATTTCCACAGTATGACGCAGGGCTATATACAAGTGGCAGTACAAATATGATTGTTAGCCGTGGATTAGGTAACAGCATTATTCCCATCCGTTTTAACAATCGCCCGGAAGTCGTTGTAATTGAACTTCTCAATATGGACTGTTAAGACAAATTTATAGAAAACCGAATTATAAAACAGTCTGCCGCGCGACGGCAAAAGAAAAAAAGCCGTCGCAGAGCAGACACATTTTCACGCGCCTATGAAACGGCGGCTTTGATTTTCAGAGCCGCCGTTTCTTTTTGATTTTCAGACTGATTCTCATGCAATCAGGAGTGTTGTATAGTTTATCACAACAAATCGACAAAATCAGACAATACGGAATACGGAAAGGTTAGCTATGCGCGTTTTCATATGCTTTTCGGATTTCCTCCGGCAAGTGGTCGGGAATCAGTGACTTTAGTCTGTCCTCACTGCCGTCTTTGATTGCCTGCTCATAGTACCAGCATTTGAAATTCAGCATATCCAGAGTGCGATTCATCTGCTCAAGCTCTGCCTCCATGTGCGACCGTTGCTCCTCAAACAGTGCCTTGCGTTGCGGGTAGGTGGACGGCCCTTCTACACACCAATCCATGAACTGCCGGATGTCCTTGATCTCCATGCCAGCCTTTTTCAGGCATTCAATGACCCGGAGTGCTTCAATCTCCGTGTCACCGAATTTGCGGATGCCGGACACCCGTTCCATGTTCGGAAAAAGTCCCTGTTTATCATAATAGCGCAGCGTGGAGATAGGCAATCCGAACATCTCTGCCACCTGTCCAATTGAATACATAAATTTCCCTCCCAAAATTTTCAAAAATATCTTGACCTAAAGTCAGGTTTAGGTGATACCATGAGAATACCACAGAGAATATAAAAATGCAAGGAGTGTTCTACGATGAATAAAAAGGTACTAATCATTTCCTCAAGTCCCCGTAAGGGCGGCAACTCCGAAACGCTGGCGGCAGCATTTGCCAAGGGCGCACGGGAGGCAGGCAATCAGGTAGAAACCGTATATCTGCGGGAAAAACAGGTTGGCTTCTGCAAGGGCTGTCTTGCCTGCCTGAAGTTGGGGCACTGCGTCATTCAGGACGATGCCGTGGAAATTGCCGCCAAAATGCACGATGCGGATGTGCTGGTGTTCGCAACACCCGTCTACTATTACTGCGTCAGCGGTCAGCTCAAGACTATGCTGGATCGTGCCAACCCATTGTTCGATACGGATTACGCCTTTACGAAAGTCTATTTGCTGGCAACAGCGGCAGAGGACGCACCGGAAACCTTTGCGGGCACAGAGAAAGCTGTGCAGGGTTGGGTAGACTGCTTCCCACGCTGTGCGCTGGCTGGCACAGTGTTTGCAGGCGGCGTAAACGGCGTGGGAGAGATCGCAGGTCATATTGCATTGGAGCAAGCTTATCAGATGGGCAAGGAGGTGTGAGCCATGGCAGTTAAACAAACGGCAGGCAGAGAGGCTTTGGGAAAATTTGCTCCCAAATTTGCGGAATTGAATGATGATGTACTGTTCGGGCAGGTGTGGAGCAGGGAAGACAAGCTTTCCCTGCGAGACCGTAGCATTGTAACAGTGGTGGCGCTGATGGCGCAAGGGCTGACGGATTCGTCCTTTCAGTACCACCTGACAACTGCAAAGAACAATGGTGTGACCAAAACGGAAATTGCGGAGATCCTGACACATTCGGCATTTTATGCGGGCTGGCCCAAGGCATGGGCGGCCTTCCGTATGGCAAAGGAGGTATGGGCGGAGGACGATGCCGCCGACGCAAAAGCAAAACACCAGAACGAGATGGTATTTCCTATTGGCGCACCCAATGACGCCTTTGCGAAATATTTTATCGGACAAAGCTATCTTGCACCTCTATCTACGCAGCAGGTCGGTATTTACAATGTGACCTTTGAACCCGGTTGCCGCAACAACTGGCACATTCATCATGCGAAAAACGGCGGCGGACAGATCCTCGTCTGTGTAGCTGGTCGAGGTTATTATCAGGAATGGGGCAAACCGGCACAGGAGCTGCGCCCCGGCGATGTGGTAAATATCCCTGTGGGCGTCAAGCACTGGCACGGTGCTGCGCCGGATAGCTGGTTCTCTCATCTGGCGGTAGAGGTTCCGGGGGACGAAACCTCTAATGAATGGTTGGAAGCCGTGGACAACACAGTATATTTTAAGGCATCAGGCAAGGAGGTCTGAATATGGAAAAACTGAATCTGACACAGGAATGGGACAAGGTGTTCCCGAAAAGCGACAAGGTGGATCACAAGAAAGTAACCTTTCACAACCGCTACGGCATCACACTGGCGGCGGATATGTACACGCCGAGGGGCGTAGAGGGCAAGCTGCCTGTTATTGCCGTCAGCGGTCCGTTCGGTGCGGTAAAGGAGCAGTCCTCCGGTCTGTATGCGCAGAAAATGGCGGAGCTTGGCTTCTTGACGATTGCCTTCGACCCATCCTACACCGGCGAGAGCGGCGGTACACCCCGTTATGTCGCTTCGCCGGACATCAACACCGAGGATTTCTGCGCAGCGGTAGACTTCCTTTCCGTGCAGGAGAATGTGGACTTCGAGCGTATCGGTATCATCGGTATCTGCGGCTGGGGCGGTATGGCAATCAACGCTGCTGCCATTGATACCCGCATCAAAGCTACCGCGGCAATGACCATGTACGACATGACCCGTGTAACTGCCAACGGATATTTTGATGCTGAGAATTCTGAGCAGGCACGCTATGAGAAGAAAAAAGCCATGAATGCACAGCGCACTGTAGATTACAAAAACGGTACCTATGCTCTGGCAGGCGGTGTGGTCGATCCGCTGCCGGAGGACGCACCACAGTTTGTGAAGGATTATTACGCCTACTATAAAACGCCCCGAGGCTATCACCCCCGCAGCTTGAACTCTAATAACGGCTGGAATGTGACATCCTCGCTGTCGTTCCTGAATATGCCGATTTTGCAATACAGCAGCGAGATTCACTCTGCTGTGCTGCTGGTACACGGAGAGAAAGCGCACTCACGCTATTTCAGCGAAACAGCGTACAGCAAGCTGACCGGCGATAACAAGGAATTGCTCATTATCCCCGGTGCAAACCACACTGACCTTTACGATCAGATGGACATCATTCCGTTTGAAAAGCTCAACGCATTCTTTACGGAGTATTTGAGATAAAGCGGCATATTATGTGTTTTGGCGTAAGCATCTGGAGGAAGGTGTATATCAGGTTTCGGCTGCTTCTGCATCGGATGTACTGAAACGAAATACAGACTCTTTACGCTGTGCGGTCGAGAATGATGTGTTTGCCTCGTTTACGCAGGATTCACTTTTGGACGAGTTGGAAATCTATTCAGGCGGGAACGACTGTCGTTTTGGTATTTGATACTGATGTGCCACAGACATCAAACCTTAAAAAGAACTTGAAACTTCTCACCCGGTATTGCGGAAAGCTGAAAATCATTTTTTCCACAAGTTTTGAATTTGGAGGATGAGTTGGTTCGGTGTACAGACGTGCGAACTGCGATGGAACTGACCAAAAGTGGAAGTGTTAAAAATTTCAAGACGGACTTTTGTAAAATGAAAGCAAAAGATTGTCGTTCCATGCTTGAGCGTCATAAGTTGGGCTAATTGTGGATGAAACAGCTGATGGCTGGCGGCGTGGCACTGATCGGCACAACTCTGGTGCCGCTGCTTTCTGGACTTTTTGGTTAAACTACGGTATTCTGAAACTGCAAGGAAACAGAATTCGACACAATCCGAAAAAGTCGATGGAAACCAATAGGAGTTGCGGTTTATAATCGCAAAACCTATTGATTTTTTATGCGCTTGCGGTATTAATGACCGGTTGTATGTGCAGGTCACACAGGAGATTAAATCCGAAAAAACAGAAAAGCGCGAATATGAACGGCTGCTGGAAATCCGAGATAACTATCCGAAGTATGTTTTGAGAACCGATGAATTTGCCGGAGGAAATTACCAAGGCATTAAGAGTATGCACATTGCAGATTTTCTATTGAGCACAGAATATTAACGATGAGGGCGGCGGTGAGCCGCCCTTTTTACATAGCCAGGTTTCTGATTGAAATTGGAGACCTTGCTATTTTTTTGAAAAAAGATGGCAGAATAATATGTCGCTGTGCTATAATAAAGAAAACAATTTGACATTTATATTCGGAATATTTGGAAGAGAATGAAAAGTGGATAAACTTTAGAAATAAAACAGAAAACTTAAAGCCACTTAAGACTTTTTAAGCACGAGGGAAGCGTATGGATGATTTCAAAAAACTCACAGAGCAACTTTTTAAAGTATATATTAATGCCGAATCAGTAGATAATTTTGGTATAGAGAATTATTTTGATGAAAATATTAGTCTGATTGGAACTGGGAAACATGAGTTATTCACGAATCTGCATGAGTTTTTAGAATCATTTAAATTTGATGTAAAACGGAGAGGTAAAATCAGACTTGAAGTACAAAATTTACATCAGAAAGAAGAATGGCTTGATGATGACCATGTTCTTGCACACGGAACAGTAGATTTTACTGGTCTGTTTAAAGATGGTTCTATTTGTTTTAAAATGGAGACAAGATTTACGATTATCTATAAGTGGACGAATGGGAAATGGCTGGTTCAGCATCTGCATCAGTCAACACCAGATTTGGAGCAGATGGACGGTGAAGAGTTCCCTGTTACATTAGGAAAGCAGGTGAAGAAAACCCAGCAGGCACTTCAGGCATTAGGTACTGCCTATTATCATATCTCAAGGCTGAACTTAAAAACAAAGAAAATAGAACTTGTCAAAAGCTCTCGAGAAATGGATAAGGGTATTAAAGACAATACTGCAGATTGGGATCCTCAGTTCAAGATTATCGAAGATACTATAGCAGAGCCGTTTGTGCAGAAGTATATAGATTTTTTTGATATACAAACCATGGCGGCACGGCTTCATAATAAAGAATCAATATCTTCCGAATTCAAAGAGAAGAATGGATCATGGTTTCTTTCTATGGTTGTTCCTCAGAGTTATGATAAAAATGGAAATGTTACATCTGTGCTGTTTGCGAATCGAGATGTGACAGATGAAAAAATGCGGGAATTAAGACAAGAGGAAGAATTACGGGAAGCTAAATTAAAAGCAGAATGTGCAAATAAAGCAAAATCATCATTTCTGTATAATATGTCTCATGATATCAGAACTCCTATGAATGCAATCATTGGTTATGCAGAACTGGCGTCCAGACATTTGCAGGAAACAGATAAACTTGGCAGATATCTTGAAGAAATTCAAATATGCGGAAAAGAACTTCTGTCGATGCTTGGTAATGTTTTGGATCTTGCAAGAATTGAAAATAATAAAGTCGAAATGGAATACACTGTTTCAAATGTCCATGAGTGCTTTGAAAATTGTGTCATTATGTTCAAACAACAGGCAGAAAGTAAAAATCAGACACTCTCTCTGACAGAACAAATTATATATCCGTATGTTTATATGGATGTACCGCACCTGTCAGAAGTCTGTCTTAATATTATAAGCAATGCAATAAAGTATACAAATACAGGAGGCAGGATATCCTGTAATGTTGTACAGAAATCCTGTGAAAAAGAAGACTGGTGCAATATGATCATTACCATTACCGATAATGGGATTGGTATGTCTGAAGAATTCCAAAAGCGTATTTTTGAAACTTTTGAAAGAGAACGTAACACTACATCCAGTCATATTGAGGGCAGTGGCATCGGAATGGGCATCACGAAAAAGCTTGTAGAGCTCATGGATGGCACAATAGAAGTGAAAAGTAAGCAGGGTAAAGGTTCCACATTTACAGTAACTATTCCTTGCAGAAAAGCGTCAGAAGCCGATTCTTTGGTGAAGAAAAATAGTAATCTGTGCGAGAAAAAATGCTTGAACGGTGTTCGAATCTTATTAGTCGAAGATAATGAGATCAATACAGAAATCGCAACGGAACTATTGACGGAAGAAGGATGTATTGTTGAGACCGCCAATGATGGTGTTGCATGCGTCGATATGATTGAAAAAGCTGATGCTGATTATTACAAGATGATCCTTATGGATATCCAGATGCCGATTATGAATGGATATGACGCTACATTAACTATTCGAAAGATGAAGGATACGAAAAAAGCCAGTATCCCAATTATTGCGATGACGGCCAATGCTTTCGCAGAAGATACACAAAAGGCTCTTTCTGTTGGAATGAATGCTCATGTTGCAAAGCCTGTTGATATGAACATTCTTGTGCCAACAATGATGAAATATTTATAATAGACAGCTTCAATGAAAAATGTACAATATAATACAAAAAAAGATTCGTCGGCAAATTAGTCGAAAGGCTGAGACGCAAAGCTATAGGGTCTGTAAAATGACAGCCAGTTGCAACGTTTAGGATGCATTGTCGGAAAGGGCAGTGCATTTTTCCTTTAGATGTTACCACGATTGGCAAGTCAGGCATGTATTTTGCAATAAATAAAGAGCGCAGCGATATCAAGACGGAACTGGATTATGCTATGCATCAGCTGGATCAGGATAGTCCTTTTTTTAAGGCAGACCTATATAAGAAGTATTTTACGCTTGATTATAATCAGAGTCTTACAGGCGGAGAAAAATCCTGGCTGGAAGAACATGGTGACATTCGGATAGGATTTTTAAATAATGATCCGGCAATTTTTTCCATGGACGATGCAACCGGAAAACTCACCGGTACGCTGGCAGAATATATTTCCTATGCCAAAGACTGCCTGGGGAATCAGACACTGAAATTTAATATACAAGAATATGATGATTACAGCGAAATGCTTCAGGCGCTGCAGGAACATGAAATTGATATGATTTTTTATGCCGGCAGAAATTCTGATCTTGCAGAAAAGAAGGGCTATACACTTACAAACACAGCCTGGACCTACAGTCTGATGGCAGTAACTGATGAGAAATATTTCAATGAGGATGAGTCGTATACAGTAGCTGTGCCAAAAGAACAAGAAGCCTTAAAACAGCATATTGCTTTCAGTTATCCTCAATGGAAACTGGTAGATTACGATTCGCTTACTGATGCGGCAGATATGGTCATGAATGAAAAAGCAGACTGTTTCCTCATGGGAGCAAGTCAGGCACTGATATATGATAACAATCGTGATTTCAAGAGCGTTCCACTTACAAAAACAATGGAGATTTGAGGATGAAGCAGAGAAAATAAGAGAGAGGTTATTGCAGCTGGAATGAATGCTCATATCGCAAAGCCAATCCAGGTTGATAACATGCTGTCGATATTATCGGAAATCATAAGGCAACAAGAAAAGTAAATGAGCTGACGATTATAGTAATAGCGAGGACTTGAAAGCCCTCGCTATTACTATGCATCTTCAGTAAATGAATTATTTCTGGTCCAGTACGGACTGAATCTGCTTCATCAGCTGATCGTAGTTTGACTGATCATCGATTCCGCCCATGAAAGGTTCGCCAATGATATTTCCGTCTTTATCTACGAGAACTGTTGTCGGGAATGCCATAATGTTTCCTGCATATTTTCCGACGGTTGAATCGGAATCGAAAGTCAGGTTTTTGTAGGAAGCTCCCTGGGCCTTCAGGATTTCTTTCGCTTCTTTGATTCCATCCTGATTATCATCTAATGTATCTGTATTGATACCAACAACTTCGCCGCCCATTTCTTTGAGTTTCTCATTTAATTCATTCAGCTTAGAGAGCTCTCCGACACATGGCTTGCATCCACTGAACCAGAAATTTACAACTGTAACTTTATTTTTAGCGAAAAGACTGTCATCTACATCGTTTCCATCCAGATCTTTTCCTTTGAAACCTTTGAATACAGCTGTGGATTCGTCTGATTTGGAGGAAGAGCTGTCAGAGGAATCGGATGCAGCAATCTCTTTCTCAAGCTTGGCAATTTCTTCTTCAATTCCGCGGATTGTCTCGATGTCTTTGCACAGAGTTTTATATTCTTCTTCAGAGAAAGAGTCTTTGTTAGATTCCACTGTGCTTGCGAGGGAATCAGCATAGTTTTCGCTCATGGCATCACCGGCAGCGTTCTTGTTCATAAGACCAAAGGCTTTGTCCCATGCATCTTTGTGATCAGCAAAAAGCTGGTTTTCCTGCTGGTAAAGGTCATCACGTTTTTCGTTCAGCTCGTCTGCGCTGCCCGTTTCTGTTGTGGAAGAAGATTCCTGTTTTGTGTTTGTATTGTCTGTTGTGGAAGAAGATTCCTGTTTTGTATTTGTATTGTCTGTTGTGGAGGAATTTCCGCAGCCTGTAAACGCAAAAAGTACAGAAATGGCAAGGGATGCAGCAATTACCTTTTTTAATTTCATTGAGTTTGTTCTAAGTGTTTTGTTTTTCATGATTTTAAATCTCCTTTAAATTACGTTTTATTAGTTTTTATTTTCAGCCTGTTTCTTAGTTGAAAATCCGTAATGATAGCAGATTGCATCAGTCGGACAGGCTTTCATACATTCTCCGCATCGGATACACTCCGGATGGTTTGGTGTGTCTACTACATTGACATCCATCTTACAGACACGACTACATTTCTGGCAGCCAACACATTTCTCATGATCAACCTGAATCTTAAGAAAAGATACCTTGTTAAACAGTGAGTAAATAGCACCCAGCGGGCAGATCCATTTACAAAATGGACGGTAAAACAAGATGCTCAGGATGATGAAAAGCGCAAGGATTGTGAACTTAAATGTAAATAAATGTCCGAGTGCGGCACGGATTCCTGAGTTGGCAAGTGCCAGCGGAATTGCGCCTTCAAGTACGCCCTGTGGGCAAATGTATTTGCAGAAGAAAGGATCTCCCATACCAAGTGAATTGGTTACAAATGCCGGAAGTAGTATAACAAAGACGACCAGAATCACATATTTCAGATACCGCAGAGGCTTCAGTTTTGCGGTGGAAAGTTTCTTGCCCGGAATCTTATGCAGCAGATCCTGGAACCATCCAAACGGACAGAGGAATCCACAGATAAACCGTCCTAACAGAACACCTAACAGGATGAAAAATCCGGTGATGTAGTAGGTAAATTTGAATTTTGAAGAACCGACCACGGCTTGAAAAGCTCCAATCGGACAGGCACCTGTGGCGGCAGGACAAGAGTAACAGTTTAGTCCCGGGACGCACATTGTTTTTACATTTCCCTGATAAATTTTCCCTTTAAACAGATTCGGGATGTGAATGTTGGTCAGCAGTGTAGCAGCTGCCTGAATCCATCCGCGGAAGCGGGCCAGAAAGTTTTTGTTTGATTTCATTTTCTTATCCAATTCCGACACACTCCATACATAATTTTATTGCTTTACTGAGTACAACTGCAGCTTCTCCACGGAAAATTCCAACAAGAAAAAATACCATACCGGCTGCAAGTAAAAAAACTTGTGTTGCTTTTTCTGATTTCATTCAAATACCTCTTGTTACTGTAAGTAGTAACTGTTCCTTTCAATGTTATTGCTCTTTAAGCGTCTTATTGACCGTTCAATGGTTACATTATATAATATAGAATGTAAATTTCTTGTTAAGAAAATGGAGAAAAGTAAATTGAGATTATTAGTTGTTGAAGATGAGAAGAAATTATGTGATATGATTGCGAAAAGTCTGCACCTGGCAGGTTATGAGGTGGATACGTGTAATGACGGAGAGCAGGCACTGGATATGATCTATGCGGAAATGTATGATCTGATTGTGCTTGATCTTAATCTGCCCGGGTTGGATGGAATGGAGATTCTTCGGGAGCTTCGCAAAGAAAATGAAGAGACAAAAGTGTTGATCCTGTCTGCGAGAAGTCAGGTTGCAGATAAGGTTGAGGGATTGGATTCCGGTGCAAATGATTATATGGAAAAACCATTTCATCTGCAGGAGCTGGAAGCTCGCGTGAGAAGCCTGACAAGAAGAAAATTTGTACAAAAAAATATCTGCCTGGAATGTGGAAAACTTCGATTTGATACGAGAGAAAGGGTTGCCTATGCAGAAGATAACCCGGTTACGTTGACGAGAAAAGAAAATGGAATTTTAGAATATCTCCTTTTAAATCAAGGAAGACCGGTCAGTCAGGAAGAATTGATTGAGCATGTCTGGGATTCTTCTGTGGACAGTTTCAGTGGTTCAATCCGAGTGCATATGTCTTCTTTGAGAAAAAAACTGAAAGCAGGACTCGGATATGATCCAATCGTGAATAAAATCGGTGAGGGCTATAAGATAGGGGGAGATAGCAGAGCATGAAAAAAATATCACTTCAGTGGAAATTAACATTTCTTACAACAGTGTTGATCACCATATTATGCGGATGTCTTACATTTTTCTTATATAAAAACGGCGTCTATTATTTCGATACGCTTCAGGAGTCTATCACGGATCAGAGCACAGCGCCGGAAGCGGTGTACATTGATATTCCGGATGACGAGTGGGATGACTTTGTGGCACAGTTTTCCATGAAGGTTTATAACTCCAAATCAGACTATAGAAGCAGAAGCCTTCTGATTACTGCTATTGTAGCGCTGTTTGGCGGCGCAGTGACGTATTTTATCAGTGGACGGGCATTGAAACCACTCAAGGAATTTTCAGAGACAGTGGAAAAAGTTCAGGCACAGAATCTGACAGATTATATAATCGAAGAGAATAAGATTGCAGAGTTAGACAGACTTCGCATATCTTACAATAAAATGCTTATGCGGCTTTCAGAATCATTTGAGACGCAGCGTCAGTTTACGGGAAATGCAGCTCATGAATTGCGTACGCCACTGGCCTTAATCCAGGCACAACTGGATCTATACCATACAACAGAACATCCAGAGAGTACAACAGCGGCAGAAGAGACAATTCAGATGGTAACGGAACAGAATGAACGTCTTAGCAAGTTGGTCAGAACGCTTTTGGATATGAGCGAATTACAGACGGTAGCGCGAAATGACAAAATTGAGATCCATAGTCTGATTGAGGAAGTACTGACAGATCTGGAACCGCTGGCACAGGAAAAGAAGGTTGAACTGATACAGAAGTCACAGGGAGCAGGAGAAAAGGCAGATGAAGAATTATTTTTGACAGGAAGTGATATTCTGATTTACAGAATGTTATATAATCTTGTGGAAAATGCGATTAAATATAATCGGACCGATGGAACTGTTACAGTATCAGCAAAGAGGGAGAAGAACGAAGTTGTTCTGACGGTTTCGGATACAGGAAATGGAATTGATGAGGCATTCAGGGAGCAGATTTTTGAACCGTTCTTCCGGATAGATAAGTCAAGAAGCCGGGAGCTTGGAGGTGTGGGCCTTGGACTTGCGATGGTTCGAGAAGTTGTGAGGGTTCATGACGGGACGATTAAAGTTTATACAAATGAGCATGGTGGGACGACATTTGAAGTATGCGGCCTTGCCGAATATCGCGATAACGAGTGAAACTCGCAGAGCGTGTTTCACTCGTTATCGTGTGTTTTATCTCATTTATTCTGCACGTAATCCGGTAAGCTCTTCGAAAACCGGTAATTCATAACAAGGAATATAGATTCCATAGGTTTCTGTATTATGTACAACCTCAAGAATATAGTAGGAATTACAATTGAGACAGCCAAACTTGTCAATTGACATATGATACGGTTTATATATTCCCTTATCATAAGGCTCCTCTTTATGCCATTCCTTAATAACTGTATGCTTTTTTACGGTACGAATAGATGAAAGAGAAGACAGCGGGAAAGCATATTTTCCGTTACAGTTGGTTAAATACAGGTTTTCATTATCACGGTAAGCTTTAAATATCAGATTGGAAAACTGATGAACCTGAAGCCCTTTTTCTATCGCTTTTATTTTGCCGTTACGTTCAGTGTAGTAGCAAGACAGCACATCCACATTTTTAGCATTATCGGGTACAGCAAGCTCTGCCAATATGTCTTTCATGACACGATCATGGGTAGCCAGCGCGTGTTGATTTTCATCCGTATCTAAGACCTGATGGGATTTTACTTTTTCACAAATTGTTAATAGGACGAATAGAATAACGCAAATAGGAAGAAGCCAAAAAACCCAGGGTGCGTTGTGATATGCTTCGGCAAGGGAAACCCGTGCTCTCAATAGGGCGCTGACGCAGATAAAAGCGAGAAAGAGACATATGGATTTAATAATGCGCAGAAGTAAAGGCATTTTGGACTTTTGGATAATAACATCTTTTTGCTCGGTGGTTTTGGCCAAAGTCTGGGATAATATTTCAGATGGTTTAAGTATTAAAAATTCATTGCCGTTTAAGCGTTCGTTTTTGCGGTTGGTAGTTATATCAATACCTAAAAATGGTTTCATAAGCGAAATTCGCCTCCTATTCGTACTTCAAGTTAACAACATGTTTTAAAATAAGATAGTGCAGCCAAGGACTGAGTGCCTGTACATCTCTGGTGTTTATATATCATTATTATACATAGATCTGTACAGAATTAAAAGAAGGTTTTAGTGTATACATTTGGAAGTATCTATCAGTTTTCGCATGTGGTTTTGTTGATATTTTCTAAAGTTTTTGTATAATAGAAGCATATTGATAATTACATTTTATGGGGGAAGAGACAAATGAAAATTACAGGGATTAAAGTGCGTCAGGTGGAAGTACCGTTAGTGGAACCGTTCCGTATTTCGCTCGGGGTTATTACGCATTCTCGAAGCGTTATCGTGTCAGTGGAAACGGATGAAGGTCTGGTTGGTTACGGAGAAGGGGCGCCGGCGATTCTGATTACAGGAGAGAGCTTATCCGGTACAAGCGATGTGATCAGAGAGATGGAGAGAGATCTCATTGGTGTCGATCCGACGGATCTGGAAAAGGTATACTGGACGATGGATCATGCTGCAGCGCATTCGGGATGTGCCAAGAATGCTATCGATATGGCATGTTATGACCTTCTTGGCAAGAAAGCAGGCATGCCGGTCTATAAGCTTTTGGGCGGATACAGGAATTATATTGAAACGGATATGACGGTTGGTATCGATACGCCGGAGGTAATGGCGGCCAAGGCTAGACAGTATGTGACGGATGGTTTTGATACAATTAAGACGAAAGTCGGTACTTCCTTTGCGGAGGATATTGCCAGAGTCAAAGCGATTCGTGAAGCGGTTGGGGATGACATTAAGATTCGTGTGGATGCGAACCAGGCTTGGACAGCAAAAGAGGCTGTCCGTCTGATCAAGAGGCTGAATGAGTATAACCTGGAACTGGTAGAGCAGCCGGTTGCCTACCATGATATTGCAGGTCTGGAATATGTCACTAAACATTCAGACGTGCCGATTATGTCGGATGAGAGCTGTTTTAATTCAAAGGATGCACTTCGACTTGTAGAGCGCAGAGCTATTGATTATCTGAATATTAAGCTGATGAAGTGCGGCGGTATTCGCGAAGCACTGAAGATAAATGCCATCTGCGAGGCAGCAGGCATTGAAGTGATGCTTGGATGCATGGTAGAAGAGAGCAATCTGGGTATTACAGCAGCAGCCAGTCTCGGTGCAGCCACAAGAAATATCACACGCGCGGATCTCGATGCGACTTTTAACATGACAGAGAGGCCGTTTAAGGGAGGCATTTATGTGGAAGACACGAAGAAACTGGTGCTTCCGGATGTTCCGGGCTTTGGATTTATTGGTTTTGATAACGAATAGTTGATGGGAGGTGTGAAGCATGTATCAGGATTTATCATTTATGAAAATTCCTTTGCCGGAGGATGTTTTAAAGCTAAAAAATTATGGTGATTATGCCGGTGCCCAGAAAATGATCCGTTATTTTCTGGAACACAAGGAGATACCGAAGGCGCTGCGTAAGCGCCTGGAAATTGAGCAGGAAATTATCGGGGTGATGGGAGCAGATGAGTATCCTTACACTTATGCCGAAGCATTGGAGATGATGACCAGTCATCTGCGTGATTTCAAAGAAGAAGAATTGCAGTATCTGAAAGAGATTGGTGCGGCGGACTGGATTTATATTGATGGAGAAGTTCATTTTCAGCGCCTTTTCTATGATAATCTGACACAGACGCGTCCCGATCTGGCCGCTCGTGTGATTGTACAGAATGAGGAACTTGAAAAAGAGAATGCAATGAAACAGAAGCTGCTTAATGGGAATGTTCATTATATGAAGGAACACGGAGGCAGAACAGTTCATACACGCATCCGTGCAACTATTAAGGCCAAAAAGGAATTCGAGGAAGTCGGACGAAAAGTTTCTGTACATTTGCCGATTCCGAAGGTGTATGAGCAGGTTTCAAATGTACAGATTCATGCTGCGAATCCGGAGATTACTTTTATTGCACCGGAAGATGCAGCGCAGAGAACAGTTTACTTTGAGACAGAACTGCAGCCGAATCAGGAATTTATGGTGGAGTATTCATTTGATTATCATATTAATTATGTGGAACTGGATCCGAAGTGTGTCGCTGGTGAACAGCCGGATTTCTGCCTTGAAGAACAGTCACCGCATATCATGTTTACACCTTATTTAAGGGAACTGAGGGATGAACTGGCCGGTGATGAGACGAATCCGGTCATTCTGGCACGCCGATTTTACGATTTTGTGACGACAAAGGTCATGTATTCTTTTGTGAGAGAATATTTTACAATTGAGTGCATTCCGGAATACTGTGCAGTCAATTTAAAAGGAGACTGCGGTGTACAGGCCCTTCTTTTTATCACGCTTTGCCGAATGTCCGGTATCCCGGCACGCTGGCAGTCTGGGCTGTATGCGACAGACTACTATACAGGCTGTCATGATTGGGCGCAGTTCTATGTTGCGCCTTACGGATGGGTATTTGCAGACCTCTCTTTTGGCGGAAGTGCATGGCGCGCAGGCGAAATTGAACGCTGGAATTATTATTTCGGTAATCTGGATGTTTTTCGAATGCCTGCGAACTCGGAAATCCAGAAAGCTTTTGTACCGGAGAAAAAATGGCTTCGCATCGACCCGATTGATAACCAGCGGGGCGAATTTGAATATGAGGACCATGGCCTTCGTTTTTCTCAGGTGGAAGTGTCACAGAAACTCATCTCTATGGAAGATATTGAGAAATAACAATTAATAGCCTTGCCTTAAATCGACGATATGGTTCAGTACCTGACCGGCAAGAAAGCGTTCAATATTTTCAAAACACAGGTTCCAGATGGCCTGTTCAACATCTGTGTTGCCACCAAAACTTGGACCGGCGATATGAGGGGTGATGAAGACGTTTGGCAGATCCCATAACGGAGAGGCCTTTGGCAGCGGTTCAATTTCTGATACATCCAGAGCAACCCCTTTTAAGTGCCCTTCTTTTAAAACATGCAATAAAGCATCATTTTTAATCAGATTGCCGCGGCCGACATTGATCAGCAATGCCTCTTTTTTCATCAGACGCAGACGTTTTTCATCAAAGAGGCCGATGGTTTCTGATGTATTTGGCAGACATCCGACAACGATGTCTGCTGTTTTAAGTTTGAGATCTAACTGGTCTGACCCGATGACTTCATCAAAGTCCGGAAGTGCTCTATGGTTCGGATGGCGGCGGAAGCCAATGATGGATGTATCAAAAGCTTTTAAACGGTGGGCAAGGGAAGAACCGATGTCTCCAGTGCCGAGAATCAGGACTGTTTTTTTGTAAATCGTGCCACAATTGTCAGATGGAAGCCAAGTGTGAGCTGCCTGATGATGTGAATAAACTGAAAATGATCGGTATAGTGCAATAATAGTGCCAATCACATATTCGGATATAATGATGCCAAAAGCACCGGAAGCATTGGTGATCGTCAGATGGGAAGGCAACCGTTTCATACGTGCGTATTTGTCTGCGCCGGCCCATGTCAGCTGCAGCCATTTCAGACGAGGCGCTTTCAGAAGATCCGGTTCGTCAGGTTCGCCGATGATAACATCTGTGTGGCGAAGCAGAGATTCAGGGATGGTCTGACTGGAATTGATAAAGGTAAAATGACATTGTGAGCCAAACTGTGTACTGAAACGATCACGGATTGATGGTGGACAAGGGACAGCCACTAAAATATGGATGGGATAGTATGTGTTCATTGTGATATTTCCTTTCTGACTCTAATCATAACATAGAATGTCAAAAAAATAAAAAGAATCTGTCTGATGAGTTGCGACTCTTGACTAAACATGTTAAAATAAAATGCTATCTATAAATATAAAGAAAGAAACATTAATGGGGTGTATCATGGATCACGACAAAAAAACAAAACATGGTGGCCACCGGGGAAGCTTCTCCGGAAGACTCGGCTACATTCTGGCAGTTGCCGGTTCAGCGGTCGGCCTTGGTAATATCTGGCGTTTCCCGTATCTGGCGGCAAAGTATGGCGGCGGAATTTTTCTGCTGGTGTATATTCTTTTGACAGTATCTTTTGGGTATGTATTGATCATGTCGGAAACGTCAATCGGACGTATGACGAAGAAGAGCCCGGTGGGGGCCTTTTCCTTCTTTGGCAAAACGGCACCATTTAAGATCGGCGGTTGGTTGAATGCAGTCATTCCGATGCTGATCGTGCCTTATTACAGCACCATTGGCGGTTGGGTCATTAAGTATCTGGTGGCATATCTCAGCGGCAAGGTGCAGGTTGTAGCGGAAGACGGTTATTTTTCAGCATTTATTGCAGATTCCTGGCAGGCAGAACTCTGGTTCATTGTGTTTGCAGCATTGGTATTTATCATTATTCTCGGAGGTGTCAAGAACGGTGTTGAATTGATGTCAAGAATTATGATGCCGATTCTTGTGGTGCTGGCGATCATTGTGGCGATTTACTCTGTAACCCGTCCCGGGGCCATTGAGGGTGTGAAGTATTTCCTGATTCCGAATTTTGAACATTTCTCATGGATGACAGTTGTAGCGGCCATGGGACAGATGTTTTATTCGCTTTCCATTGCCATGGGTATTTTATACACGTATGGTTCTTATATCAGTAAAGATATTGACCTTGAACAGTCTACCACACAGATTGAGATTTTTGATACAGGCATTGCGATTCTTGCAGGTCTGATGATCATTCCTGCGGTTTTTGCCTTCTCAGGCGGTAATCCGGAGACGCTGAATGCAGGTCCTTCTCTGATGTTTATTACATTGCCGAAGGTTTTTGCCAGTATGGGCATCGGAACGGGTGCCGGTATTCTGTTCTTTGTGCTTGTATTACTGGCGGCACTGACAAGTGCTGTTTCACTGATGGAGACAAGCGTTTCCACATTCATGGATGAGCTGCACTGGAGCCGCGGTAAGGCCAGTCTCTTGATGGCAGTTGTGATGATCGTATTCGGCAGTGCATCATCTCTTGGATACGGTATCCTTGATTTCATCAGGATATTCGGCATGAATTTCCTGGATTTCTTTGATTTTATGACGAATTCAGTTATGATGCCGCTGGCAGCGCTGGCTACATGTTTCCTTGTGACCAAAGTGGTTGGCTTTGACAGGATTGCGAAAGAAATCGAACAGTCATCCAAGTTTGGCAGAAAGAAATTGTATAATTTCTTCCTGAAATATCTGGCACCGATTTGTCTGATTGTTATCCTACTCAGCTCTATTGCCAATGTTTTAGGCATTATCAGCATGTAGAAAATCCTGAATGCCCATCCGGAGATGGAGATTTATTGTGTTATCCTTGCAAATACAGTGTGATGACGCTATAATAGAGTGTGACAGCGGGGAGTCTGCCGGAGCAGGCTGAGAACAGGCTGAGCCGCCTGGACCCATAACCTGATTTGGATCATGCCAACGTAGGGATAGGTATGCACATCGTCGCATAAAGCGAATGAGAATTTTGATGCGGATATGTCTTTCGGGGCATATCCGCTATTTGTTTTCCGGATATTCAGGTAGAAAACTTGTGAATAATTTTGGAAAATGAAGCAAAGATTAAAAGGAGCGTAAGAAAATGCTTGGAAATTGTATTGAGAATGTGAGAAAGAATGTTCCGCTTGTTCATAATATTACGAATTATGTAACAGTCAATGATGTAGCTAATATACTGCTGGCCTGCGGCGGCAGCCCGATTATGTCTGCGGAGCCGGAAGATGTGGAAGATATCACATCCATCTGCGGCGGTCTGAATATCAATATCGGTACACTGACAAAGAGTAGTATTGAAGGTATGTTCCGCGCCGGAAGGAAAGCGAATGAATTGAATCATCCAATCCTTCTGGATCCTGTGGGTGCCGGTGCCTCTGCACTTCGAACAAACACAGCAGTTCAGCTGATGGAGCAGCTGAAACTGACAGTTATCAGAGGCAATATTTCGGAGATTAAGACACTGGCTCTCGGCAGCGGTACTACAAAGGGCGTGGACGCGGATGTGGCAGATGCAGTGACTGAGGAAACACTGGATCAGGCGGTTCAGTTTGTGAAGCAGTTTGCAGCAAAATCCGGTTCCATTGTCGCCATTACAGGTGCCATTGATCTTGTATCCGACGGTGAGAAATGCTATGTGATCCGCAATGGCAGACCGGAGATGGGTAAGATTACAGGTACAGGCTGTCAGCTGTCCGGCATGATGACGGCATTTCTGGTGGCGAATCCTGACAATCATTTGGAAGCAGCAGCTGCTGCTGTATGCACCATGGGTCTTGCAGGTGAGATCGGATGGGGAAGAATGCAGGAAGGCGACGGCAACTCTACTTACCGTAACCGTATTATCGATGCAGTTTACAATATGGATGCATCAACTTTAGATAAGGGGGCAAAATATGAAGTGCGCTAAAGAAGATTTGTTATTGTATGCAGTTACAGACCGTCATTGGTTAAACGGACGGACATTATATGAAGTGGTCAAAGAAAGTCTGGATGGCGGTGTGACATTTCTTCAGCTGAGAGAGAAGACGCTGGATGAGGCTCATTTCCTTGAAGAAGCCAAAGAACTGCAGAAACTCTGTAAGGAATATAAAGTACCATTTATCATCAATGACAATGTGGATATCGCCGTTGCCATGAATGCAGACGGTGTTCATGTGGGGCAGAGTGATATGGAAGCCGGAGATGTACGTGCCAAATTAGGCCCGGACAAGATCATCGGTGTTTCAACACAGACTGTGGAGCAGGCTATTCTGGCTGAGAAGCACGGCGCTGATTACCTTGGTGTCGGTGCAGTCTTTCCGACAACTTCCAAGGATGATGCAGCAGAAGTTTCCTATGACACATTAAAAGCCATTTGTGAAGCTGTGTCCATTCCTGTTGTAGCCATCGGAGGCATTACACAGGAGAATGTTGTCAAACTGACGGGCAGCGGCATTGACGGTGTGGCAGTCATCAGTGCCATTTATGCACAGAAAGATATTAAGAAAGCAGCGGCTGATTTGAAGGCAGCTGTTAAAGCAATCGTATAAAGGAGGCAGCTGCATGTGTACAGCGGCAACTTATCAAACAAAAGATTTTTATATGGGAAGAACTTTGGATTACGAGTTTTCCTATGGTGAAGAAATCACCATTACACCGAGATACTATCCCTTCCATTTCAAACATGGTGCGGTGCTTGAGGATCATTATGCGATGATTGGCATGGCTCACGTGGCAGAGAATTATCCCCTTTATTATGAAGGGGCCAATGAAAAGGGACTTGCTATGGCGGGTTTGAATTTTGTGGGGAATGCTGCTTATGGTCATCCGATGGATGACAAGGATAATATTGCTGTATTTGAGCTGATTCCATGGCTGTTGGGGCAGTGTGCCAGCGTGGCGGATGTGAGAAAACTGGTTAAGACGTTGAATATTGTGGATACGGTTTTCAGTCCGCAGTTTCCAAATGCCCAGCTTCACTGGCTGATCGCGGATGCCAATGAGGCTATTACCATGGAGTGTATGAAAGACGGCCTGCATATTTATGATAATCCGGTGGGTGTGATGACGAATAATCCGCCCTTTGACAAGCAGCTTTTCAGGCTGAATGATTATATGGCACTGTCACCGAAACAGCCATCCAACAACTTTTCGGACAAATTGGATCTTGGCAGTTACAGCAGGGGCATGGGCGCTCTTGGATTGCCGGGTGACTTGTCTTCCTCTTCACGTTTTGTCCGTGCGGCTTTTGTGAAAATGAATGCTTTATCCGGAAATTCTGAAGTAGAAAGTGTCAATCAGGTCTTTCATATTATGGGATCGGTGGAGCAGCAGAGAGGCTGCTGCGAAGTGTCCGAAGGTCATTATGAAATAACGATTTACACGGCTTGCATGAATGTCAGCAAAGGTATTTATTATTATACAACTTATACGAATCATCAGATCACAGCTGTGGATATGCAGAAAGAAAATCTGAATGGAGAGATGCTGGTGCGCTATCCGATGCTGCAGGAAGAAAAAATTTTGATTCAGAACTAAAAACAAGGAGCTGTCGCTTTAAAGATTAGAAAATCTTGAAGTGGCAGCTTTCTTTTTGACTTTTTACTAACTGTAGTTATGTTGGCTCAGTAGGAAACACATTTATATCTAAAAAGCTGTACGTGTGTTTTGAATGCAAAAAGGTGCCGCCTCTTGCGTATCCGGCAATAGACGGCACCTAAATGAGAGGTGTATAGGTGTTACATATTATAATATTATGCAATAGGTAAATCCGGCATGGCATCCAGATTGTTTTGAAGCGGGCGTTTTTTATCTTCGATTTCAGAAACAATTGCAACAACAGCATCCGTATATGGCGTCAGGATACCAAGCTTTTTGCCTTCATCGGAAACAACCCCGTCGATGAATCGAATTTCACATTTTCTGCCCTTTTCAAGATCCTGCAGCATGGAGGCTTTTCCCTGAATCAATGTAATACCCATCGCATGGCAGACACGAATGCATTCATGGCCAATCCGCACAGCACAGGTTAAAGCACGTTCATCTGCACACTGCCGGTGACGGTTGCTCCTTTACGATTGAGAATGTCTACATGCTCTTTCCAGGCATCCACCATCATAACATCTAAACCGGCTTTATTTAAGTAAGCACCTAAAATTGTTCCCAGAGATCCGCATCCCATAATTGCTATTCGCTTGATCATACACTTTCCTACTTTCTTTGATATCAGATGAGGTCGACGTGTCGTGCTTTTTCTGTCAGCTCGTCCCGGAAGTCAGGGTGGGCCAACGAGATCATGGCTCTGACACGGTCAGCCATTGTCAGGTGTTTCAGATCGATACAGCCATACTCAGTCGCTACATATTCTATATCAGATCTTGGTGTTGAAATTGGTGTACCTTCCGGAAATGTAAAGTTGATTTTGCTGTATCTTTTTCCGTTCTTTATGTAACTGGAATCCATTGCGATAATGGATTTGCCGCCTTCGGACCATTGGGCACCGCGAACATAATCAAGCTGACCGCCGATTGCGCTGTATTGATGATAACCGATGGCGTCAGCAGCTGTTTCTCCATAAAGATTGATAGCCATTGCGGTGTTAATAGAAATCATTTTTTTGTTTTTCATGATCATTCGTGGATCATTAGCAAATGAAAAATAAGCATTGTAGATATTCTCATTATGATCCATGAAGTCATACATGGCTTTATCACCGGCAGCAAAGGCATAAACAGATTTGCCGTCCATAAATCCCTTGTATTTATTGGTAACATTTCCGTTTTTCATCAGTTTGACCATGGAAGGGCAGAGCATTTCGGAAAAAATACCCAGATCGTTTTTGTCGGTCAATTTGTTTCCAATCGCAGAGGACAGACCACCGATGCCAAGCTGGATGGTGGCCCCGTCAGGGATGAGCGGGACAATCTGATCTGAAATTTTTTCCGTTATCTCATCAGGTTCACCTTCGGCCATTTCAGGAATTGCTTTATCCGACATAACAATGGCGTCGGCATCTTTGATATTGAAAATATTGTCCTGACCGTAAACGTAAGGCATATTAGGATTCAGTTCCAATATGATTCTATCGGCTGTGTCAAGGAGAAAACGATAGACACTGCCGCCGGAAACACCGAAGGAAACATTGCCGTTTTCGTCAGGCATAGAGGCAGATATAAATACAACGGATACTTTGCCGATATTATGAAACCAATCGTCAACCTGGCTCAGGTGCAGCGATGTAAATGCAGAAGGTCGGCCAATTTTCATGGCCGTTCTTTCGAAAGGGCCGAGAAAAAGGGAGAGCATTTTAAATGGCTGATTTTCTGCAGGTTCGGTGTAGAGCCGTGTCGGCCTTAGTAGAAGTCCGCTGATGATGGTGATATCATTGAGTTCATGACGTCTTTCCCATAAAGCATCGGAAAGCACAGGTGTGATATTGGAAACAAGGCCGATAAAGACACGGTCATGATCATGAACCAGTTTCACAGCTTCTTCCGGGGAGGTCAGTTTATTTTTCAAGTCGTTTTTTGTCATTTCCATAATTTCTATTTATCTCCTGTAATCATAGAAACCGATACCTGTTTTCACACCAAGCTTGCCGGCACGAACCATTTTGCGAAGCAAAGGACACGGGCTGTATTTATCACTGCCGAGTTCATGCTGCAAGGTTTCCATGAGTGCAAGGCATATATCGAGACCTACATAGTCTGCAAGCTGGAATGGTCCCATCGGCATATCCGGCGGATTCATTGACTTCAACGGGATCTTTGCCAATATCTTTGGCAATTTCAATGATTTTGGCAACCTGTTCATCTGTGGAGAGTTCGCCGCGGATAACTTCAACCAGCTGCATAACAGGGGCAGGATTGAAGAAATGCATGCCGATGACAGGGCGGCTCAGGCCATTGCTCATTTCGGTGACAGAAAGGGAAGACATATTGGATGCAAACATACAGTTTGCAGGAACAATGCTGTCTAGTTCTTTAAAGGTTTCTTTTTTTATTTGCATATTTTCTTTGACAGCTTCAATGATCAGATCGGCATCTTTAAAGATTTCTTTTGTGCCGATTGTGATCCTGTCTAGTATAGCATTTTTTTCACTATCTGTCATTTTTCCTTTTTTGACCTGATAAGCAAGTGTTTTATCAATACTTTTTTTGCCTTTTTCAGCAAGTTCTTCTGTGAGATCACAGAGATAAATGGAGTAATTGCCATTCATTGCAAAGACCTGAGCAATACCGCTGCCCATAGCGCCTGCGCCAAGAATTCCGAAGAAGATTTGACATATTATGAAAAATTATATCAGGCGTATCCGGAGCAGTTTTCTTTAAAGAATTGTCTGGAGAATTTTGAGTCGTCGTTGATAAAGAGTGTGCTTGACCATACACATAATACTTATAAGGCGGCTGAGATTTTAAAAGTTGATCAGTCTTCGATATCCCGTAAAATTAATAAGTACCATATAAGCTACAATAATATGATAAAAATAAAATGATGAAATAATGCATCCCCTCTTTGCCGAAAGTATGGTGAAGAGGGGATGCATGTATTTATTTTAAACGGCAAAATGTGCCTTTAATTCCCGATGAACTTTTTTTCTTACAAAGTAGAAGCAGATGATCTGCATGATAAATGTAATGATCCATGAAGCCGGGTAGGAAATAAACAGGAAATCCAGTGACCGGTTGTGCGGGAACAGCAGGAAAATCCATACTATTCTTAAGCCCACGGTTCCTACAATGGACAGGATCATTGGTACAGTGGAATGGCCCATACCGCGCAGGGCACCCGGGAACAGATCCATCAGTCCGCAGAAGAAGTAAGTCAGGGTGGTGTAGGTAAGAATTTCCATACCGCATTGGATAACATCTTCTTCAGAAGTGTAAATGTGCAGCAGTTCCGGTCCGAAAACATAGACAAGGATGCCCATGATGAGCGATACGGAAACGGACAGAATCATACAGTCCCGGAGTACCCGGTCCATTCGCTTATACTTGCCGACACCGTAATTCTGACTGGTAAAACTCATGCAGGCCTGTGTGACGGCATTGACGGAAACGTACATAAATCCGAAAATATTGTTGGCGGCGGTGTAACCGGCCATGGCTGTCGAACCGAAAGAGTTGACAGAGGACTGCAGCAGTACATTAGAAAAGTTAATGACGGTACTCTGGATACCTGCAGGGACACCCACCTGAAAAATCTGTTTCATATACAGGGGTTGGATTTTCAGCTTTGAAAAGCGAAGCTGGTAACTGCTGTCGGAACGGTAAAGACAGGTCAGGACAAGGGTACATGAGATCATCTGTGCAATAACTGTCGAAATAGCGACACCGGCCACATCCAGATGAAAAACAATGACAAGGAGCAGATTCAGGATGGCATTGACGGATCCGGATATGATCAGGAAAAATAAAGGCCTTTTGGTATCACCGACGGCACGCAATATGGCAGCGCCATAGTTGTACAGCATGAAAAACGGCATGCCCAGGAAATAAATACGCAGATACAGGGATGACAGATTAATGACATCATCCGGGGTTGCCATCAGTTCAAGGGCACTTCTGGCAAAAAGCTGACCGATGACCGCCATCAGGATACCGCTGATCAAAGCCAGGGTGATGGCGGTATGAACAGTTTCGGACATTTCCTTGTGTCTTCCGGCAGCATAAAAGCGTGCTGCCAGAACATTGGCCCCAAGGGAAATACCGATAAACAGATTGGTAAATACGGCAATCAGTGCGGTTGTGGAACCCACAGCGGCCAATGACTGGCTGCCGCTGAAACGGCCGATGACAATAATATCAACGGCATTGAACATCAGCTGTAGGATGCTGGATACCATCAGCGGCAGGGCAAAAGAAATCAATTTGTCCATGATGGAGCCATTGCACATATCAATTTCAAATTTATTATTTTTCAAGGTCGGAGACTCCTTCCTTTTCTAAAAATGGTTTCAGATAAATTTCCATGGAACGGTTCATTTCTCTTGAAAAAGCAGATTCATATTTGCGATTGCAGAAAGCCTGCATCCAGGCATCATAGCCCTGAAGACCGGTGCGGCCTGCAAACATTCGTCGGATATCGCTGCTTTCTTTTGCCTGATAAGCATTTTCGCAGACAATATCACTTAGATCAAAACGGGATGGTTTCGTACGGTTTTGCTGCTGCGCTGTGGGATGTCCGAATACAAGCATACAGGCCGGATAGACATATTCCGGGAGTGCCAGCAGTGTCCGGATTTCTTCGACATTCTCCATAATGTCGCCGATATAGCAGGAGCCGATGCCGAGACTTTCAGCTGCAACAACTGCATTCTGCGCAGCAATCATGGCATCTTCCACAGCAAGGAGCAGATCACCGGCACCGGGACAGCGCGGTGAGATCCCGGCCTCCTTATAGAAAGCATCCCATTTCTGACAGTCGGCACAGAAAATTAGTACCATCTGCCCTGCGGCAATGAAAGCCTGATGATCGCAAAGGTCAGCTAAACGATCTTTTTTGGTCTGATCAGTGATATCCAGAATGGTGTAGAGCAGCTGGCATCCGGCGGAGGGCGCCTGGATGGCGGATGTCAGGATCAGTTTCTTATCTTCATCTGTGATAGGGTCATCTGTGAAAACCCGGACGGATTTCCTTTGATAAAGCGCATTAATGATTTCATTCATATTTCCAAAAACCTCTTCTATGATAAATATAGTTATAATCAGTCTGAGCCCGAATGATCCGATAAGCATCAATTGGACTCTAAAATCTATTATCGCACATCTATTGCTGAATCCACAACAGTTATTTGTAACTTCTCCATAGAAAAGATGAATAAGACTAGTATTTAGAAAAATATCTAAATAGCTATTGACAGGGAAGGGCGACGGATATATACTGTATTTAGAAATATTTCTAAATAGCTTTAAATGATAAAAAGGATGGTGGTTATGGGATTTGCTGAGACATTCAAGGCATTGTCTGATTCTGTGCGAAGGGATATCCTGATGCTGCTTCGGGAAGGACGGATGTCTGCCGGAGAGATCGGTTCGCATTTTGATATGACGGGAGCGACGATTTCCTATCATTTGAATATTTTGAAGAAAGCCGGGCTTATTTTTGAGACGAAGGAGAAGAATTATATTTATTACACGCTGAACACTTCTGTCGTAGAGGAAGTAATGCTGTGGCTTTCGGAATTGAAGGGAGGTTCTTCTGATGATCAAGGAGAATAAGCGTATTTTAATGATTACAAGTCTGATTATTTTACTGCCTGTACTGGTGGGACTGCTTCTGTGGCATCAGTTGCCGGAACAGATACCGGTGCATTTTAATAGTGAAGGCGTAGCTGATTCTTACCAGAGCAAATTGTGGGGCGTGACATTTATTTATCTTGTTATATTCGCCTGCCATTGGCTCGCTGCCATTATTACAAGCGTTGATCCACGACGGAGAAATATCAGCAGTAAGATTTATCGACTGGTGCTTTGGATTTGCCCTGTTATTTCTGTTTTTGTGGGGGTTACGATTTATGGTACGGCTCTGAACTGGCCATGGGTGAATATCAATTTTATGGCCAATCTGCTGCTCGGTGTGATATTCATTGTCATCGGCAACTATCTGCCGAAATGCCGCCAGAATTATACAATTGGTATCAAGCTGCCATGGACACTGAGTGATGAAGAAAACTGGGATAAGACTCATCGATTTGCAGGCAAGATTTGGATGCTTTGTGGTGTTTTGGAGATCATAGTTGGATTTTTGCCGATTGCTCAGTTTGAAATTGTAACGATAGCTCTGATTCTTCTGGCAACGATTCCAGTTGCGGTGTATTCGTATCTGCTTTACAGGAAAAAGATGGGATAGAGAATCAGATTGAAAATGGACAGACAAAAATATTATAGTTTTTGATATCAATGGTGATTGTGTCAATATACTTGGCGTATTTCATCAGTTGGAAAACTATCGGGGTAAATTATAAAAAGGCTGCGTCTGCAGACAGAAAATTCTTTTAAAGAATGAATGTATCTGCAGGTGCAGCTTTTTGCGTGCCAGATTGAACATTCCAAAATTATTCAAGATATACTGGGCAGAGAATTAATAGATATCATTGACATCATCATTTTTCAATAGATTCCAGAATTCTATGGGATCATATATGGGAATTTCTGCTTTTGTATAATCTTTTTTATTTCGTGTAATAATGCAGTCCATTTTAGAGGGAATAGCTGTTTCGGTCATAACGGCATCCTCAAAAAAAGTCAATAACAACACAGGTATCTATTAATACTTTCATACTTTACTCAATTGCTCCTTTCGTGCTTCTTCAAATGTAATCTTATCTGGGATAGAACCAAAAAGAGCATCTACCGTATCTAATTTGTTTTGATAGGGAGATGTGAGTTTGGCAATTGTTTTACCGTTTTTGGTAATAAAAATATCTTCAGTGGCGGCAAGAATTAAATACTTTCCAAGGTTATTTTTTAATTCGGTAGCAGTAATAGCCATGATATCCCTCCTTTGATTGATATATATTATTACAACAAAAACGAACGAAAATATCAATTAAATCGTACGAAATTTAAGCATCCGACCTGGAATAAGCATTCTTCATCTCATTGCTGAGTTCATAGAGCACCTTACCCAATGTGTCAGAAGTGGCTGCTTTCAGCATATCAGCGACAGCCTGATTCGCTTCATGTTTTAATGCAAGATGTTTATCCGTATCTGCCTCGTTCTGGATCATATCGTCATAACGGTTAATGATTTCGTGTCCTTTGGACAGGACATGTTCCTGATAACGCTCAATATGGAAGACAGATTTCTTATAGGAAGCGTCGGCCATAGCAGCGATCATTCGGCTGGACCAGTAGAAGTTGTCTGTGGAGACGTCGCCGGTTGTGTTGGAGAGATAATCCGGTGTTGTCTCGATATCGGCATAAAACGGCACCATCACGTTGAAAGCGTTGGATGCAAATGCAAGCCACTGAATAGCTTTGATGTCATCAGGACGGTTATCGTTAATCTGAATCAGGGACATAAAGTCATTGCGATTGATGCCGATGGAGCGGTAGGCACCCCGCATATTGCTCTCTCCGTATCCTGCATAAGGGTCGTATGGTGTTCCCTGAAAATGGGAGGAGAGGACATATTTGACATCCTCAACGGTGACTTTCTTTTCAGGCACCATGCACCATGGAATATTGTCAGAATATGGTGTGAAATCTGCGGCAGGGCCATCCCAGCGCCATGTGCGCGGATTCAGGCAGCGGCCCATATACCATGCACGTGGGGTATTGTAAACGTGGTCGGAATCGTCATGACTGCCAAAAGCATTTCTTGGGTTGAGAACGCCGTCCATAGCCAGATTCAGGTGATATTTCTCAATGAAATCCTTCAAATCTGCAGAGCACATATATTCTTTCTGCTCGGAAAAAGCATCTTCCAGATTAAACTGGTCGATACCAAGCTGATTCGGCATGATCACATAGACATCATCCGGTACTTTGCGGGCTATCCAGTGATGACCGCCAATCGTTTCAAGCCACCAGATTTCATCGGCATCCTGAAAAGCAATGCCGTTCATTTCATAAGTGCCGTACTGTTCAAGCAGGCAGCCGAGGCGTTTGACACCTTCACGGGCACTGCGAATATAAGGCAGAACCAGGCATACAATATCTTCCTCGCCGATACCGCCTTTAACCTCTTCCTGTTCATCTTTGGCCGGCTGATAAACAACCAGAGGGTCAGCTCCCAGAACTCTCGGATTGGAAGTGATGGTTTCTGTGGCTGTCATGGCCACATTGGCTTCATTGACGCCGCTGGCCGCCCAGATACCATCGCCTTCAAGGGCGTTGGGTACAGCGGTATAACGCATCGGATTGTCCGGAAGGTCGATTTCCACATGGGAAAGGACAGATATGTATTTGCGGGGCTGTTCATCAGGGTGAACCACCACATATTTCTTTGGGGTAAATCTGCCGGATGGTGAGTCGTCGTTGCGGGCAATCATGGTAGAGCCGTCATAGGACGCTTTTTTGCCGACAAGAATTGTAGTACAAGCCATTTATAATTCCTCCTTGTGTTAGGTTATTGCAACTATAAGAATGATACCACTTTTAGAATGGTTCGTACAGTCATTATAAGGAATCGGAATAGTAAAAGCGTTGCATGGCAGGGAAGATTTAATGTATACTTTTATTAAGTTGTGATAAGCCCGTAGTTACGATGGAATACGGGTATTTTCAAAGGAGGAATTTGATGAAAGCAGCAGTGATTGACAGATTCGGAGGACCGGAGGAGATTTATTACACCGACATTGAGAAGCCGGTGCCGGGGCCGGATGAAGTTCTTGTAAGGAATGTTTATATTGGCGTGGGAAAGCCGGATTATATTATGAGAAGCGGTATCTGTCCGTTTCTTGAGGCAAAGCCACCGAAGCTGGTGGTGGGCAATGAATGTGCCGGTATTGTGGAGGCAGTGGGTTCAGATGTAAAGGGGATTGAACCCGGCATGCAAGTCTGTGTCAACAGCGGTCTTGGATATGGCGCTTATGCGGAGTATATTGCTGTACCGCAGAAGTTTGTGACGGTATTTCCGGATGAGTTTCCGTTGAAGTATGCACCGGGATTTCTGAATTATATGGTGGCCTATGCGCTGCTGAATGAAATCGGCCGCGGAACGGACGGTAAGTCTATTTATATTTACGGCGCTGCAGGCGGTGTGGGTACGGCTGTTATCCAGACTGCGCTTTTGCAGGGAATTGAAGTGATTGCTTCTGCCAGCAGCCAGGAAAAATGCGACTACATTAAGTCTTTGGGAGCACAGTGTGTGTTTAATCATAAGGAACAGGATGCCAAAGAAGTTATTATGGATTACACCAGAGGCCGTGGGGTGGATCTGATTTTTGATCAGCTGGTGGGCAGACGTTTTGCAAGTCAGTTCGAATATCTGGCGGATTTTGGTATGATTGTCATTTATAACTGGCTGGATGGCAGTCCAGAACTGGATCAGCTCGATACAATTATCAAACAGTCCAGTCATGCATCGGCCG
Source organism: Coprococcus intestinalis (assembly GCF_023656595.1). Taxonomy (NCBI): domain Bacteria; kingdom Bacillati; phylum Bacillota; class Clostridia; order Lachnospirales; family Lachnospiraceae; genus Coprococcus; species Coprococcus intestinalis. The sequence continues at coordinate 47,436 of NZ_JAMOKJ010000011.1, forward strand.
TTCGTTCATTCTCTTTCCATATATATGATGATAAGCCGGAACGTCTGGCAAAGATTCGGAAGATCTGTATGAATCGGATTATCTCGGGTGAAATAAAACCGCATTTTTATATGGATCTGCCGTTGTCAGAGGCAAGGAAGGCTCATGAACTGATGGATGGTTTGCAGATTATGGGTAAACTTATTCTTCATGTAGAGGAATAAATTAAGAAAGATTATCAGAGTCGGAAAGATTTTGATAATCTTTTTCTTGTATTATTTGTATTATGACGTATAATATAAATAATAGGAGGAGAAGGCGATGATTATTAAAATTAATTCCAGATCGGAGATGCCGATTTATCTGCAGCTGCGCAATCAGATTGTTAAAGGCATTGGCAAGGGAGAACTTGAACAGGGAGAGATACTACCTACAGTGCGTCAGATGGCGGCGGACCTGGGAGTGAATGCCATGACAGTGAGTAAAGCCTATCAGCTGTTGAAAGCAGAAGGATTTATAGAGACGGACCGGAGAAAGGGCAGCATTGTCTGTATACCGGAGAAAGAATATCCCACGCAGCAGGCTGCTTTTGAGGAAAAACTGGAGGATGAGTTGGAGCTTCTGACTGCGGAAGCCAAAATCCGCGGGATGGATAAGGGACAGTTTATACAGTTCTGCCAGCACATTTTTGAGGAAATGGAGATGGTGCCGGAATGATAGTAACGATCATTATGATATTGACGGATTGGCTGATGGTGGGGGTTACGAAGTTGGTTTACAGCTGCAAAGTGGCCTATCGTCAGGGAATGCTATTTGGTGTTCATGTGCCAGGTGATGCAGCGGAACTGCCGGAAGTGAAGACGATGATTGAAAAATATCAGTCATGGATGAAGGCTTTTTATCGCTGGCATTTTGCCATTGGAACGGTGATTTGTTTTCTGGGAATGTGGTATATGTCCATCTTTTTTATTGCATGGACTGTGTGGATGACGGCCTTTTTCATCGGTGTTATGGGCAAAGTCTGGCAGACACACCGGCATATGTATGAATTGAAGATGCAAAAGGGCTGGTATGAGGCGACATCAGAAGAAGAGCAGGTGACAAGTGCCGTGGATACAAAGACAGCCGCCAGAACAGCCCAAATGGCAGTGCCGATGATTTGTCATGCGCTGCCGTTGATTGTGCTCTGTGGGCCGTTGGTGATACCGGGGCTTTGGCATGCCATGGCTGTCAATTCAGAGAGCTGGATTATCTTTGTGTGCTGTTTGCTTGTCTGTGGCTGTCTGCTGGGAGCAGCTTTGTTTTACGACAAAATGGGCAATAAGATTTACAGTGAGCATTCGGATATTAATTTTCAGGTAAATTGTTTAGAGAAACGTATGACGTCCGTTGGATTTCTGGCCAGCAGTATTTGTAATTCAATGGCTTTCTGGCCAATTGCCGGGGCGCTGCTATCAGGAAAATGGATGGACTGGAGCTGGCTGGGGTTGTATGCGCTTTTTGAATCGGCGGCGGGAATCGTGATGGTTGTACTTTTTTTTATCATCAGGCGCCGGAAAGAGGCACTTTTGAAGCAGGATACAGCACCGATGTATATTGATGACGATTATTACTGGCGAAATGGCTGGTACAGCAATCCGGATGACAGACGGCTGTTTATACAGGACCGCTACAGCAGTATGAATTATACCGTGAATTTAGGCAGGACGGCAGGGAAAGTCATAACAGGCATTACTTATGGGTTGCTGATCGTCATGATGGCGGGATTTTGTCTGTGGCTTTTGAAGATTGATTTTACACCTGTGCGCATGCAGATGACGGATACTACAGTGACCGTTACATCCGGGTACTCGAATATTTCATTTGACAGAAATGAGATAGAAGATGTACAGCTTTTGGATGCCCTGCCGGATGATAATTTCTATAAAATTAACGGATCAGCCGATGGTAAGCAGTATCTGGGTAAATTTAAAGGCAAAGAGACCGGCAAATGTCAGATGTATGTGACGTTGGATGTGACACCGATACTTGAGATTAAGATGCCGGAGTATACGGTTTTTATTAACAGTCAGGAAGAGGGAAAAGCAGAGAAATGGTATCAGGAATTGAAACAGTAGCCGGGAGTGAAGTATCTTCTGAAAGATAATAAAGGCTAGAACATTGATATTGCGGTCAAAAAAGACTATAATACAAAATAGAAATATTGCTCAATGTCAAGATGAGAACAGAATGGGAGGTATCAATATGAGTCAGACATTAGTGACCTATTTTTCAGCAAGTGGTGTAACCGCCAATGCGGCAAAGATTCTGGCACAGGCAGCAGGGGCTGATCTGTATGAGATCAAACCGGAAGTTCCCTATACCAGAGCCGATCTGAACTGGATGGAGAAGAAAAGCAGAAGTACCGTTGAGATGAATGACCCGTCATCAAGACCGGCCATAAACGGCAAAGTCGAACACATGGATCAGTATCAGAATATTTTCATTGGGTTCCCTAAAATGGAGTACAGTTTATAGTAGTGTATAGCGTGTACCAAGTTATAATTATGGGGTTGAAAATAACAGTATACACAGATAATGTGGAAAAATGTGTATGACGTTTATATAGAAAATAACATTGAAAAAGAAATTCAAGAATGGGTAAATTCATTAAATTTAAAATAGAATAATAATTACATGAGTGACAGAAGATAAGAATCTGAATTCCCTGTCACTTTTATATTATTTGATAAGAAAAAAGAACTGGTTTATATCCGATAAGAATATAGACTGGTTCTTATTTTTAATATGCTATTATATACACAGGGAGTCGGGGAATGTCGAACTATAGCAAGCCGGAAAAGAAAGCATTGATATCGGTATGAAAGAGTTTTGCAAGTGCAACTAATTCAGATACCTTAATGTTCATGCGATTTGTTTCCAGTTTGGCATAGGTACTTTTGGTGATGGAGATACCCATAAGATTTAATTTTGCAACTACTTGGTCTTGAGTCATATTGTTTTTATATCGAATTGCTTGGATATTTTTACCAATATCCATATCTGGTCTAATCTTTTGCATAATGATGAACTCCCCTTATAAAATAAAAAGTTTCGTAATACAGAAACATATATATTGATTCTAAAGAATTTAAATTTTATAATGTTTCGTAATAAGGAATTATTTTTAACAGGAAGAGGTAAAAGTATAATGGATGTGGAGATGGAAAAGAGAAAATTTTTAAATCTATGTGGCAAAAGAGATCGAGCATTATTGTCAGATGAAAAAAGAATGACATTGGGGGATATGGAACGATTGACATATCTGACAGAATTTTTTGAACTGGAGAACTATGGAATCGCCTTATGGAAAGAATTTGGTGATGATGTAAAAGAGCCATTTGAAGCGATGATGAAAATGTTAGATGAGCCGGAGTGCATAGAAGATCGATGGCTTGATGACGAAGCAAAAGGGGAAAAGTGGTTGTTAGAATTTCAGGAACTGGCATTAACGGAAGAATACAGGGAATGGATTCGAAATTATATCGATAAAAAATATGAAGAAAGAGGATTACCATATCCGACAGGAGCAGACTTCGATTAAGAGGTCTGCTTTTTTCTGGTCTTTTGGGAGGTGATAAGAGGTGGAAGTAAGTATTTATGAACTCTTGGCGGCAGCAAGAGAATCGGCTAAATCTGATTATATAAAAGGGGACAGCATTTTGTGTGAGAAGAGATTTCATCCAGATACCCATTACATGGTAGAAATAGAACTGCTGAAAAATGATAACAAGCTGGGAAAAAAGGGCAATTATATACGGAAGTTTTTGACAGAACCGGAGTATCTTCCCATTTTACAAAAGCAGGAAAAACATCTCATAAAAATAAAAAGACAGGCAATTGTTCAAAAAGGAAACTTGCGATATATCCCTCCCCCGGACAGGCTGGACCGCCGCCGGGAGAGGGATCTTTTATAACCGGCTGGGAAGGAACAGTAGTGTTCCTCTGGCGATAGTGGTATAAAAAAGCCAGATTTTCCGCAGGTTTTGGGACGCTGGAACATAGAAAAGTGTTCACGAATGGCACTTTTGCAACGATCCGTTGCAGCAGTGACAACATTTTTGACCTTACGTTAAACAGAAAAAATGAAAGGATGTGATTGCGATAATCATAGGAATTGATCATGGCTATTATGCCATTAAAACAAGACAAGTGTCTTTCCCAAGTGGAATTATTGGGTATGATTACGAGCCGTATACCATGCAGAATGTTCTGCAATATCAAGGAAAGTATTATGTCTGCGGTACGGGAAGACAGACGCTGGTAAAAAATAAAACGTCCAATGATAATTATTATCTGCTGACGTTGGCAGCCATTGCAGAAGAAATCAAGCATCGGAAAGCGGAACGAAAGACAGAGGTAATTCTGGCTGTTGGACTTCCGCTTTCAAGTTTTGGAAGAGAGAAACAGGGATTCAGGGAGTATCTGTTGCGGAAAGAGCAGCCAGTGCGATTTTTATATGAAAGTGAGTTATATGAGATAACAATAAAAGATGTGAAACTGTTCCCACAGGGATACTCTGCGCTTGCTCTGCATCCAGAGTATCTGAAGAATGAACCGTCTGTTCTGCTTGTTGATATTGGTGGCTGGACCGTTGACCTTATGAGGCTGGACAATGCTGTTCCGAATGCAGCAACGTGCAGAAGTCTGGAACTTGGAGTAATCCGATGTATTGATGAGACAGCAGAACAAGTGCGTAGAAATACCGGACTGTCTGTGACAGAAACTCAAATTGAGCGTGTGCTTCGGAGGGAATCTTGCAGTATGGCAGAGGAGGCCAGACGGATCATACAGGAAAACGGACGGAAATATATAGAAAGAATACTGTCTGCGGTGACAGAATCCGGGTTTGATCTCCGGGCAGTACCCACCGTATTTATGGGGGGAGGCTCCGCAATTTTAAAACGCCACGTGACCGCACAGGACGCGATTTGCCGCCCCGTTTTTATAGAGGACGTCCATGCCAACGCAACAGGGTATGAACGGATTGTAGAGCAGATGTGGACGAGATGACACGCCCGGTATATTCGTTCCGCCCGAACCTGAAAAATCCAGAACACCAGAGGGCATGGGAGAAATTTCAAAGTGTTCCAGAAGGGCAGAAAAGCCAGTATCTGGTTCAGGCAATTCTGGAAAAAGAGGATCGGAAATGGATGGAAGAAGTCATTCAAAAGACGATAAAAGAAAGTGTTCGGGAATTAGGAATATGTGGCACTACGGAACAATTGAAAACGAAACCATCATCGGAAGAAATACCAGATCAGATGATGGATTTTCTATCTCAAATGGAAAATTTGTAAAGGGGGTGAGGCCTATGATTGCACGATACATACATTGTTGGATCTGCTAGGGGTAAGGCAAGAAATGCATCGATATCTTTGGTGGGTATTGTGAATAGCTTTCCATGCGGCTTTGGAGTATGTTGTGTGTAGCAAAAGTGAAAGGAGAAAGGTTATGGCAGAGATGAAAAATATCTGCGGAAAGATCCCGATGGACTTACATGAGAAAGTAAGAGAAGAGATTGAACTCACAGAAAGCAGCACACAAAAATTTTTACAACAGGTCATTGAAGAACATTTCAACAGAGTGGAAGGAAAAGGAGAAATAAGCATGGGAGCAGTAAGAACAGTAGCAGTACAGGTATCAGAGGAATTATTCCAGAGATTAAAAGTAGTCATCGGAAAGAAACACATGAAACAGAAAGACTTCTTAATTCAGATTATAGAAGAAGCACTGGAAAAGGTAGAGGTCGAATGGCAAAGCAAAGAGCAGCCTGAAGAATCCGAACAGACAACTGGAGAATTGGGAACAGAAGAAACTCAACCGGAAGAAAGAACTGAGCCGGAAAGGGAAAGTGAACCAGAAGAGGAAGCCGAACCGGATGGAGAAAGTGAACCGAAAGAGGAAAACAAACCAGAAGGGGAAAGTGAACCGGAAGAGGAAACTGAACCAGAAGGAGAGACTGATCCGGAAGAATCCAAAGCAGAAGAACCAACAGAATGGTAACCAATTGATACAGAATAACGAAGGGCGGTATGAGAGATCATGCCGCCTGTTTTTATCAGCAAAAAGGAGGTTGATAGCCGCAACCATTCAATTTTTTGATCTCTTTAGCGGAATCGGGGGATTTCGTGAAGGCTTAAGACGGGCAGGAAACTTTGTCTGTGTCGGACATTGCGAGGTGGATACTTATGCGGATAAGAACTACCGATTGCTGTTTGATACGGAAGGGGAGTGGTATTGTAATGACACAAGAACAATCGAACCAGAACGAATGCCAGATTTTGATTTACTCTGTGCAGGATTTCCTTGCCAGGCATTCTCTATCGCCGGAAAGCGAGAAGGATTTGCAGATGCAAGAGGAACTCTCTTTTTTGAAATTGCCCGGATTCTTGAAGCTAAAAGACCCTCGTATTTTATCCTTGAAAATGTTCCCGGTTTGTTATCGCATGACAAAGGCCGGACGTTTTGCACCATCCTCAGTACGCTTTCTGAACTGGGGTACCATGTCGAATGGAAAGTGCTTAACAGCAAGGATTTCGGAGTCCCCCAAGCAAGAAAACGGGTGTATATTGTCGGATATTTTGATTTCCGATGTGCCGGAAAAGTATTACCTGAACCAGAAACAAATGGAGCAGCTCTTGTTCAAGTCCGGGCAGGAAGTCAGGGGAAAAGAGTCTACAGTCCCAAAGGACTAAGCTGTACCCTGACATCACAGGCAGGTGGAATGGGCGGCAAGACAGGATTATATGATGTAGGTGTTCCAATCAAAGAGAATACAAAGCTCGGCTACAAACTTGCAAGAGAAGGGGACAGCATCGATCTGGGTTATGCGAATCTCAACAGCAGGAGAGGAAGAGTCGGACACCAGATCGCACATACCCTGACAACAGGTGTTCAACAGGGAACGCTGCACTTTGTCGATCTTTCACCTCCGCCGGTGGTAACGGAAGAATGCAGAAGCCTGAATACCAGACAATGCGGTGTCCACAAATACAAAGGAGAATGTTCTGGTGTATTAGCAGAGGATGGAGCAAGAGCAGTCTTAACACCAGCAAAAGAGAATGTTCGTCAGAACGGCAGACGTATGAAAGAACCCGAAGAACCGATGTTTACAATTACTGCAACCGATCGTCATGGCATCTTGTATCACGGCAGAATAAGAAGGTTAGTTCCGAGGGAATGTCTGCGACTGCAGGGTTATTACGACTGGCAGATTGATAAGATCATAGACAGCACTTCTGACGCACAGCTTTATAAACAGGCTGGAAACGGAGTAACTGTCAATGTTATCGAGGCAATTGGCAGATTGTTACAAAAGGCAGACTCCGAACTTAACACACAGAAAGTGTCTGAGAAAGGAATCCATTAGGCATGATCGGAATAAAAGACCAATACTTTGGCACAGAAATCGAAATGACAGGGATTACCAGACAACGTGCTGCAGAAGTTGTTGCTGAAATGTTTGGAACAGAAGCATATTATGACGGCACTACTTATGGAGTCTGGTCAGTGATAGATCTGGAAGGAAAAAAGTGGAAATTTATGTCTGATGGGAGCATTTATACACAACGGAAAGTATACGGTCGAATTGTAGACGCAGGTGGAGAATATTCAACAGAAATGGTATCACCGAAATTATCCTATGATGAAATGGGAAAGTTACAGGAAGTAGTACGATGTCTGCGACAGCATGGAGGTTTTGTAAATGAGTCCTGTGGTCAGCATGTTCATGTAGATGCATCGAATCATACACCGCAGAGTCTGAAAAATGCACTGACAATTATGTATGCAAAGGAAGATATCCTGTTCAAAGCACTGAAAGTGCAGGAGAGAAGAGCAAATAGTTATTGTCAGAGGGTGCGACCGGAGGTATTGGAGAAAATCCGAAAAATACCAAATAAATCAATCACAATGGACCGAGTAAGAAATGTCTGGTATGGAGGCAGGGATGGAAGTCATACCCATTATGATCATACCCGTTATTATGCTCTGAATCTTCATGCTGTGTTTTCCAAGGGAACTTTGGAATGGCGTTGTTTTGAAAGCACACTACATGCAGGAAAGGTGAGAGCAAATATTACACTGGCATTAGCCATTTCCGCACAGGCAATCAATCAGAGATCGACACAGATGAAAAAGACACTGATATCAGAAAACCCGGCATTTACATTTCGTACATTTTTATTGAGACTTGGGTTAATTGGAGACGAATATAAAAATGTTCGAAAACATCTGCTGGCAAATCTGGATGGTGATCTTGCGTGGAGATATGATAAAAGCACGTATGAGTGTCTGAAGAAAAATCAAAGGACAGAAGGAGTCAGATAGAGGTGAGAAAAAATGAAAGATAGATATTACTTCGCTTATGGCAGCAACATGAATCTGGAGCAGATGAAGTACAGGTGTCCGGCTGCGGAAGTTGTGGAAAACGTCCGGCTTGAAAATTATCGGCTGGCATTTCGGGGAAGGGCTCCGGGCAATGGGGTAGCAACGGTTCTGCCGGAAAAAGGAAGCTATGTCGAAGGAGTCTTATGGAAAATCACAGAAGCGTGTGAGAAGAGTCTGGATTTTTATGAAGGATTCCCAAGTTTTTATGGGAAAGAATCGATTCGGGTAAAAAATCAGGATGGTGTGGAGAAAGAAGTGTTTGTATATATGATGAACGCTCCGCACAAAGATGTTCCGGCAAAGCCATCGAAATTTTATCTGGATGGAATTCTGGAAGGATGTAAGGATAACCAGATTCCAACGGAGTCTGTCATGGAAGCGGTAAAACGTACCAGACAGGAAGTAAAAAAAGAAAAAAATCGATATGCAAGATAAAACGTACCGCAGAGGAAACATCTTCTGCGGTATTTTACTGAAAAAATCTATTTATAATAGGAAGGAAAAGCACATGAAGGTTAGAAAATTAAAGACCAGAATTGCTGCTTTTGGACTGGCTGTCCTGATGGGCATCAGTACCTTGAGCGGTGCGAATGCGTTTGCGGCCGAACAGACAGGCTCGGAACAGCAGACGGAAGTACAGGCATCTGAACAGGCGGTAACAAGCCAGAAAGATACATCAGTTACAGCAGATGATATCACAAAAGCAGTTTCAGATGATACATTTGCAGTGGAAACCAGTATGGAAGGAATCCATTATGATGCAGAAAAAGAAGATGTTACGCTTGTAAGTATCAAAGATGAGAATGGTGGAGAGTATCATTCAGACAAAGCAGGAACATATATTGCCACTTATATGGTCGTTCCAAAAGATAAGAGTGACAGCTATACCATCACCCGTAAAGTGACTCTGACGGATACCGAAGGACAGGCACATTCCGAAGAAAATGGTGGAGAGAAACAGAAGTCAGATACAGAATCTGAAGATGATTCGGATTCGCCTGTGCAGAACTACACAGATGTAGAAATTGAAACATCCGAAGAAGATGCATCTGCACAGGCAATCAAAGAACTGAAAGAGGACATCGAAGAGGGAAATGTGATGGTATTGTCTGCGGCTGAAAGAGCTACAAGCAGCGGTTCCACAGTTACATTGACAAAGGGGAGAACTATTTATTATCCAAGTTATATTGGAAATTATCTTACTTGCCTGTTTACAGTCAATGGAAAAATTGCATACTGCCTTCAGTCCCAGAAAGCATCCCCACCGAGTGGAAGTTATGTAGCACAGGTACTGGACAGCAATAAAAATCTGCAGAAAGTCCTTTATTATGGTTATGGCGGGGCAGGAGATCTGACAGGAAGTTATCTGTCTGGAAAAACGGAAGATGAAAAGTATGTGTATACACACATTGCAGCCAGCTATGCTTATGCAGGAGAAGCCGGATTTACAGGGTGTAATTATAATGACCTTGTAAATGCAGGGGTTATCGCATATATCAATTATCTGTTTGGACAGGAAGAACCGCCAAAAGGTGAACTGAGCCTTTCAAGCACAAAGCTGAATGCAGTACGGGATGGAAACATCCAGAAAACACCAAATATCACACTGTCTGGAGATCACAGAAACTATGTGACACTGAGTGTACCAGAAAATGTGACAGCACATAATCTTTCCAAAGGAACAAGTGTTACAAATGGAAAAATCCAGATTTATGGTGGAGATACATTCTATCTGTCCGCAGATTTATTACTGACAGGCAGTTATGCTTCCGGCAACTTATATGGTTCTGTCGGAAAGACATGGAGAACACTGGTGTTGACAACCGGAGATTCCAAGCAGGATATCGGTGTATTTGAAAGCGAAACAGCAGCGCCGGTAAGCTTCAGTGTACAGTGGCTGAATATGACACGCATTGAGTTGACGAAGAAAGATGTCAATACACAGAATCCACTGTCAGGAGCAGTTTATGGTATTTATACTGATAAGAAGTGTGAAAATCTGCTGATGACAATGTCAGCAACCGGAACAGACGGAAAAGCAGTCAGCGATTATTTTGATTCTGCACTGAAAACAGTGTACGTGAAAGAGATCACTGCTCCGACAGGATACAAACTGAATACAGAAGTATATAAAGTGGCTGTTACTGCCGGAAAGACAATGACTGTAACAGCAACAGATGAGAGAGTCACCGGAAAGGTGAAAATCGCAAAGATCGATAAAGAAACACTTGCATTTAAAGCGCAGGGGGACAGTGTTCTTCGTGGTGCTGTGTATGGTCTGTATGCAAAAGAGGACATCGTGCATCCGGATGGCACAACAGGGGTTCTGTATAAACAGGACAGCCTGATTGCACAGGGAGTCATCGGAGATGACGGAACACTGGAATTTTCAGAATTATACCTTGGAGAAATGTATGTAAAAGAGATCACTCCACCGGAAGGATATACACTGGATACTACCAAATACGAGGTATCAGTAACTTATGAAGGTCAGGATGTTGCCGAAGTGACAAGAGACCTTACGGTAAAAGAGCAGGTAAAGAAACAGGCATTCCAGTTAATCAAAATCAGTGAAGATGGAGAGCAGACAGAAACAGACCTGGTTGCAGGAGCAGGATTTAAGGTATATCTGATCAGCGACCTGACACAGGTAAAAAATGGAAAACTGAAGCCAGCCAATGGAGAAAGCTATACAGCAAGCGATTTCAAAAATTATGACTTCAGCAAAGAGCAGGTTGCAGTTACTTACGAGAATGGAACAGCCGTACCAGTACCAGAACTGATCACTGATACAAAAGGATATGCAGTCAGCCCGGAACTGCCGTATGGAAGTTATGTTGTAGTGGAAAGTACTACCCCTGAGAATTTGAAAACCATTGATCCATTTGTTGTAAATGTGGAAAATGACAGCAGAGAGCCAATGCAGTGGAGAGTATTTGATGACCGCCCGTTTGAATTTTTGCTGAAAATTGTAAAGAAGGATGCACAGACTGGAAATACTGTTTTAAAGGCTGGTGCTTCTTATAAGATTTACGATGTGACAAATAAGAAATATGTGGAACAGGTTGTTCAGTATCCGAAGAAAGAAAAGATCAGTGTATTCGAAACAAACGAGGAAGGATATCTGATCACACCGCAGGAACTGAAGTGCTCTACCTACCGAATCGAAGAAGTGAAAGCACCGGAAGGATTTGTAAGACAGGGAAGCGAGGAGTCCCTGTATGATGGAACAACGATTATTTCACCATTAGAACAGACTACAAAAGGAACATATAAAGAAAATCCACAGAGTGGTATTGTAATTACAGTATCCTCAAACACTGCACATCAGATTGATCCAGATACAGGAGCTGCGATTGTAGAGGTAGAACAGAAAAACGATGAACAGGTAGGAAGCCTGCTCCTGACGAAAAAGGGAGAACAGCTTACCGAAGTAACCGGAGATTCTGTTCTGGCAAAAGTAAAAGCACTGGTTTCAAAAGTAAGAAATGCCGTATCTGGAAAAGAAGAAACAGGTATTTATAAAGGCTTTAAATATGAAGAAACCGGAGTAGAAGGCGCTGAATTCGAAATATATGCCAAAGATACCATCTATTCACCGGACGGAGCAAAGGACGAAGCAGGAAATCCAGTTGTCCGATATGAGAAAGATGACCTGGTAGCCAAACTGACTACAGATGAAAATGGAACAGCAGTTATCAACAATCTGCCACTGGGAACGTATTATCTGAAAGAAGTTGTAGCAGGAGAGAATTTTGTCCTAAATACAGAACAGAAAGAATTTACCCTGACAGCAGAGGATGATACACAGGCAGTTGTTTATGAAGGCGTTACCTATAAAAATGAAAGACAGAAAGTTTTCGTATCAGTAGAAAAGAAAGATTCTGTCACAGGCGAAAAGTTGGAAGGTGTTATTTTTGGACTGTATGCTGCAGAAGATATTCTTTCTAATCAGGGAGAGGTTCTCGTAGAGAAAGATACCTTGCTGGAAAAGAAAGCAACGGATGCAAAGGGAACACTTACTTTCGACAGTGATCTTCCACATGGAAAATACTATGTCAAAGAGGAAGTCAGAAAAGCTGGATATCTTCCAAATGAGGAAGTATGGAATGTAGATGCAACTTACGAAAATCAGAATCTTGCAAAGATTGAACTGAACAAAGAAGTTGAGAATCAGCCGACAGAAACACGCATTACAAAAACAGATGCAACTACCGGAAATGAGCTGGAAGGAGCCAAACTGCAGGTCATTGATAAAGACGGAAATGTTGTGGAAGAATGGGTAAGCAGTAAGGAAGAACATGTCATTTACGGACTGCCGGAAGGAAGTTATACCTTACATGAGGAACTGGCTCCTTATGAAGATGGCTATGTGTCTGCCAGCGATGTGATGTTTGAAGTCAAAGAAGATGGCAGTGTGACAAAGGTTGAGATGAAAGATGAATATTCCAAAGTGGAAATTTCAAAAACAGACCTTACAACCGGAAAAGAACTGGAAGGGGCAAAGCTTCAGATTATCCGCAAAGACGGAACTGTTCTGGAAGAGTGGATTACAGATGGAAAACCACATTCCGTTGAAAAACTCCCAGTCAATGAAGAACTTACTCTGCGTGAGATCACAGCACCGGATGGTTACGAGATTGCGGAAGATGTCACATTTACATTGAAAGATACAATGGAAGTCCAGAAAGTAGAAATGAAAGATGCCAGAACACCGGAGAAAACAACAGAAAAAACAAATGCACCAAAAACAGGTGATAACCAGAAAATATGGGCGTTTGTTCTGCTTGCACTGGCATCTGCTGGAACAGCTACAGGAGTGACTGTATACCGCAGAAAGAAGTCAAAAATGACAGACAACAAAAAAGAAACAGAAGAAAAATAAAATAAGAATTACAGGATAAACCAATCTGACAGGGCAGGAGATGTGCATAAAGCAGCTTCTGCCCTGTCTGTATATAAGGAGAAGAATGATGAGACGTTTTTATACAGCAGAATCAGTAACAGAAGGACACCCAGACAAAGTATGCGATCAGATAGCAGATGCAATCTTAGATGAATGTCTGCGTTACGATCCATCTTCGAGAGTGGCGTGTGAAGTCCTTGCTACAAGAGGAAATGTGTTTGTAGCAGGAGAAATCACCAGCGGATATGAACCACCAGTGTTTGATGTGATCCGAAAAGTTTTAGAAGAGTGTGGATATTGTACAGATGGGATAGAAATGGATACGTTTGTACACCAGCAGAGTCCAGATATTGCGAAAGCAGTGAGTGTGTCGAAAGAATTTCGGGATAATATCGGCGCAAAATTAAGAGATAGAAGCAGGGGAGCTGGAGATCAGGGTGTTATGGTCGGATATGCGTGTGATGATACTCCGCAGCTTATGCCAATGCCGACTGTTCTGGCACACCGGATCACACGTGAACTTTCGGCTTGCAGAAGAAGCGGATATATCAAAGATATCTTTTCGGATGGAAAAGCACAGGTAACCGTAGAATATGAAGATGGAAAGCCAGTGAGACTGGAAAGTGTTGTTGTTTCCTGCCAGCATGGTGCAGAAAAGAGCCTGAAGAAGTTAGATGCCGAAATCAGAGAGAAAGTGCTTCGCTCAGCACTCAGATTACTGCCGCCGGATGAGGATACGAAGATTCTGATCAATCCGTCAGGAAAATTTGTGTGTGGAGGGTTTGATGCAGATACCGGACTGACCGGAAGAAAGCTGATGGTGGATACTTATGGAAGTATGGTTCCGCATGGCGGCGGTGCATTTTCAGGAAAGGACTGTTCGAAAGTAGACCGTTCGGCAGCTTATATGGCAAGGTATATCGCAAAAAATATAGTAGCTGCTGAGTTTGCAAGCAAGTGTCAGGTGTCTCTGGCTTATGCAATCGGAGTAGCAGAGCCGGTTATGATTGAGGTGGATACCTTTGATACAGGGAAAGTGTGTGCGGATGATTGTCTGGCGGCAGCAATCCCACTGGTGTTTGGAGTGACACCTGTTCAGATCATGGAATCCCTTCGACTGAACCGTCCGATTTTCCGGCAGACGGCAGTTTTTGGTCATTTTGGAAGAAAGGAGTTTCCTTGGGAGCGGACGGATAAGGTACTGGATCTTCAGGATGCAATTCTGTAATGCCCTGGGTAACGGAAGAAGAGATTCAGGCAGCAAAAAATATGACTGCGTATGAGTATTTGCGGACGCATCAGGCACAGCGGTTGCAAAAGACAAGAACCAGAAATGAATGGCAGTTGACGGACCATGACAGTTTTAAAATCAATGAACTGTCCAGCAAATGGCATTGGAAATCCAGAGATATCGGTGGCGTGTCCGCACTGCGGTTCCTGATTGAAGTAGATGGAATGAAATTTACAGATGCCGTAAAACTGTTGTGCGAAGAGAGTCCGTCTTTTATTCCGACACAGTCTGCGAAAAAGGAAAAACCACCCTTTAAGCTGCCGGAGAGATATTGTAATTGCAGACGAATCAGGGCTTATTTAAACCACAGAGGAATCAGCGATGAAGTGATCACGTATTGCATTTCGCATGAAATCCTTTATGAAAGTGTCCCGTACCATAACGCTGTTTTTGTTGGAAAAGATGAATCCGGAAAAGCAAGATATGCATTCCTGCGAGGAATCTATGAAAAAAACGGGAAAGGATTCAAGATGGAGCAGACCGGGAGTGAAAAAAAGTACAGCTTTTGTATTCCACCTGAAAGAGAAACAAAACGAGTTGTCGTATATGAAGCGTGTATTGATGCACTGGCCCACATGACACTGGAAGAAGGAAAGAGGGATAAATATCGTCTTTCCCTTGGAGGAATCGCTGCTCCGAAAGAAAACACACAGATACAGAGTGAACGTTTTAAAAAGCTGCCGGATGCACTGGAAGAGTTTCTGAAGAACCATCCGGAAATCAAAGAAATTGAAATCTGCACCGATAATGACTTTGCCGGGAGATGGGCGAAAGAACAGATGAAAAAACATTACGAGGGAACGTATCAGATTATTTGCAATCTGCCGGAAAAAGAAGGGGCAGATTATGCAGACCTTGCGAAAGAAAAAAAGCAGACAAATAAATGCAGGGACAGACCATTAGAAAGAAGGTGATAGAGAATGGAAGAAAAAGGAACGATGCACGTACATCTGTTGACGGAGCTGACTGGAAATCTTTATTCAGAAGAATCCGAATGGGAAGAAGAGTGGTCGGAGAGTGATGAATATGGAATGCCATTAGATGGAACAGAACTTGCCGATTATGAAGAAGTCATCCGAGAAGAACTGGAACGCTATGGGGAAGATGATCTCATGCAGTATTTTGACGGAAGTGAGTCCATTCAGGAAAAGATACAAAGTGCAGTTGTTACGATAGAAAACAAAGACGGAATCCTGTACGGCTGTACCAAACTGGAATTAAATGAATTTTTAAGTCAGGAAGAACTACAGGAATTCACCGAATACATTACAGGGCAGTACAGTGACGGGTGGGGTGAAGGATTTGAACAGAGGGATATCAAGGTAGATGGTGGAACGATGAATGTGCATTTTTGGCATCCTAATATGGAACAGCCGAAAATGTATGAAAAGAAAACAGAGCAGATTCCGACAAAGCCTGAGAAACAACGTCCCAAGTTACAGCTCCTTGGACATGATGGGAATATTTTTTCCATTATGGGCGATGCCTCAACTCTTTTGAAAAAGAATAAACAGACAGCAGAAGCAAAAGAAATGCGTAAAAGGGTATTGGAAAGTGGGGACTATTACAAAGCACTTTTGATTATCAGCGAATATGTAGAAACTGAGTTGAGTCCGCCGCCCAAAGAAAATAAAAAGACAAAGAAGAAAAATCAGCCGGAACGCTGAGAAAAGAAAGGATGATGCCTATGACAAATGGCCTGAGTTTGGAAGAACTTATGAAAGAGGGAACATACCCGGAGGAATATACTGAAGGGGAAAACTGGAAAATATTACATGGAGATACATTAAAACTGGTCAAAGCATTCCAGCCGGGAATCTTTGATGCAGTTATTACCGATCCGCCGTATGCATCCGGTGGAACAAAACAGAATGAAAGAAATCGTACTACAAATCAGAAATACAGCAGTATGAGTGCTGCCAATGCACTTCCGGATTTCGATGGGGATAACAAAGACCAGAGATCTTGGACGCACTGGATGGCTGAATGGCTCTATGATGTGCGGAAAGCCTGCAAGAAAGGTGCTCCGATCTGTCTGTTCATTGACTGGCGTCAGTATCCATCGATTACCGATGCATTGCAGTGGGCAGGATGGATCTGGCGAGGAACAGCGGTGTGGGATAAGGGAAACTCCCGTCCACAGAAAGGCCGTTTCCGCCAGCAGGCTGAATATATTGTGTGGGGCAGTAACGGACCGATGCCGATCAACCGTCCGGTATCTTGTCTGCCGGGCGTCTTCCGATATGGCAATCCGCAGAACCGGATTCATGTGACAGAGAAACCGTTGCAGCTTATGAAAGATGTTATCCAGATTTGTGAACCGAGAGGGCTGATCCTGGACCCGTTTGTCGGAGCAGGAACAACTGTCCTTGCAGCGGTTATGACAGGTTATCGTGCAGTGGGAATTGAGGTAACAGATGCCTACTACAAACTGGGAAGTGACAGAGTGAAAATTGCATTAGAAGCAGAGCAGAAAGAGGATGAAAAGTAGCCGGGATGTCCAATTGGACATCTTGTTTTTTATAGAGAAAATGAGTGGCATCCAACTGGATGCAGGAAGGAGATGGAGCGTATGGAACAGGCGCTGGCTTATGTGTGCTGTTCAGCAGAAGAAAGCCGGGTAAAAGTGCAGAAATATTGCAGAAAAATCTATGAACTTGGGTATGTACCAATCTGTCCGAGATTTGTATTCTCACCATTCTTGGAAGAGTCTGATGCAGAAGATATGCAGGGATATGGAAGAATGTCCCATATCCTTTTACGGAGATGCCGGATGGTAGTCGTATGTGGGAAAGAAGTGACAGGAACAATGAATACCGAAATCAGTATGGCAGACAGACTCCATATCATTTGTACGACACTTGATGGACTGGTACAGATAAAAGAATCAAAATAAATCAGAATCGAGTCAATCCGGTGCTACAGAAACTGGCGGTACTCGTTTTGCAAGCATAGCGTTTGGATATCCAAACGCACTTTGGGGAGAACCCCAATCCCCCGGACACAGACGGAAATGGAAAGGAAGGATCAAGTCATGTTAAGAAATGGAGTAATGATTGTAATCGCATTGATGAGCGGAGGATTTATAGGAGTGATAGTGACCTGTTGCATGGTTGCAGCGAAAAAATCCGATGAGGATCTTGGCGGTATGATGAAAGAGGAAGAGAAAAAAGAAGGGACGGTGATGCAATGCGAAAACGAAACCATGTGATCCCGGTACGGCTTAATGCAAGGGAAGTCAGGGAACTGAATGAGCAGGTCGAAAGAAGCGGTCTGAGCCGGGAAGAGTTTATGCGTTCGTTGATTTTAGGAGCGCAGGTTCATGCAAAACCCTGTGAGCATCATCCCGAATTGCTCCGAAAGATTGCAGGCTTATGCAACAATGCCAATCAGCTTGCACATGTTGCCAATGCTTCTGGTATGGCAAGCGAGCAGAGTATTCAGGAAATGCTGCGGCTTACCAAAGAAACATGGCATCTGGTAAAGGAAGAGTGGTAATGCCGGATGGCTTATACAAGTGTTATCCCCGTCCACCGCCTGGACCGTTCTATCGAATATGTGAAAGATAAAGAAAAAACCACACAGAAAGCGGACTCTCTGGAGGCTGCCATCGATTATGCCATGAATCGGACCAAGACGGAACAGGCGGTCTTCGAAGATACCATCGGATGTACCAATGAAAATGCGTATGAAGATATGCTGGCAACGAAAAAGAGATTCCATAAGATGGGCGGTGTAGAAGGATACCATCTGGTACAGAGTTTTGCAGAAGGTGAAGTGACACCGGAACTGGCACATCTCATCGGGCAGGAATTGGCAGACCGGCTCTTAAAAGGACAATTTGAAGTCGTCATAACAACACATCTTAATACCAGACACTATCACAATCATATTGTCTGGAATTCTGTAAGCATGGTGGACGGACATAAGTACCATAGTAATGCCAAGAGTTATTATACGGAGATCCGTAAGATTTCCGATGACCTGTGCAGAAAATATGGTCTGTCTATCATTGAATCCAATCAGAAAAAATCAATCCCTTATGTACAGTGGAAAGCAGAACAGGAAGGAAAGCCGACATGGAGAACGGCGATCCGTTTGGATATCAGGGAATCGGTACAGGAAAGCTACTCCTGGTCACAATTCCTAAAAGAGATGGAAAAGCGGGGTTATACATGGAAACTGAACAGGAAATACATTTCTTTAAAAGCTCCGGGAATGGAGCGGTATATTCGTCTGCGTTCCCTTGGAAAAAATTATTCTGAAGAGGAAATACGTGGGCAGATACTACAGCCCAAGGTGAAACGAGTCTATCAAAAGGCAGTACAGATTCATCCCAAAAAGAAACTGACCGGGATTCAGGCACTGTATTATTCCTATTTATATCAAATGGGGGTACTGCCAAAAAGACCGAAAAGGAGTCCATACGCTGTCAGAGAGGATATCCGGAAACTGGACCGCAGGATTGAACAGATTGAATTTCTGATGAAACATGACATCATAACCAGAGAGCAGCTTGCCGCATACCGAGAGCCATTGCAAAAGCAGATTGCGGAACTTATGAAAGAACGCAGAAGATTGTATCGGAATGGGGGCAGCAAGACGGGGGAAGAACGATTGTCCGAAATCAATGAGGAATTGAAGCGACTCCGTAAGGAAGTTCGTATGACCGTTCAGATTGAGAAACATTCCTTGGAAATCGAAGCGAGACTTCAGGAAGCAGAAGAACAGAGTCAGGATGAAAAACGTGTGGAAGATAAAGAAAGAATGCAGAAAAGTCAGGAGGTGAGATAAGTATGAATTACGGAGCAGAACCGGCAGATCAGGTGGTACGGTACAGTCTGGAAGGGATGGAGTATTCGCTGAAGATCACCGGGAATGTAGCAAAGCATGTGGCAGTCTTTATTGCTGCCGCTTTGAAGGACCAGAAAAAGACAAGAGGGAAAACAAGACTTACCAGAATGTTAAAGGAACAGCGCCCGATGAAATTTTTTACTGTTCCGGGTGACCGTCTGAAAGAATTTGCAAAAGAGGCCAAGGCAAGGGGCATCTTATATGTAGTTATCAAGAATAAGGTGAATCCGGATCAGACAGAGGTCATGGTATTTGCAGATGATGCAGCAAAGATGAACCGGGTATTAGACCGGATGAATCTGGATTTTGTAAAAGCAGAATCAGGCTCTATGGTTACAGAAGCAGTGGAAAAAGAGAATGCACCGGAGAAGGCAGAGAACCAGATGGAAAAAGAAACCGGGGAGAATGTACGGACAGAGACCGTTGTCCTGCCGGAAGGCAAGATAGAATTTGAACTGGATGATGCGGAAGAAATGTTTCAGATCGGGGATGAGGCTTTTCCGGAAGGAAATTTTACACAGGCGCAGGAGGGGGAAGTAAAGAATCCATCCGAACCTTTCTTGCGCAACAAAAATATTTTTTCCGGTCGGGAAACTAGCTGGGAAGAAAAGAATGAAAAACCATCTGTGCGGAAAGAACTCGGAGATATCCGTAAGGAACAGGAAGAGAAACGCAAGCGTCCAGACAGACGGAAAAATGCCAGAGAGAGCCGGAAGAAACGTAAGAATATGAAAACGAAAGGCAGGTAATGTATATGGATTTAACAGATATGATTTCAGGTGGAACGGAAGAACAGCAGATTCCTGAACAGAAATTGACCAAGGAAGAATATGCAGCCAAGAAGCAGCAGGAAAGAGAAGAGGTATGGGCTGAAGTAGATTCACAGGCACAGGGAGTTTTTCAGGATGGAGAAAAACTGAAAGGCTTTCTGGATTTTATGGCAGAGTGTAATACACAGAGAACTCCGAATCTGCTTTTGATTTACGGACAGCATCCAGATTTTAAGGTAGTAAGGTCTTATGAACGCTGGAGAGAAGAACACCGTTCAGTAAAAGCAGGGGAGCATGGCATTACTTATATGATTTCCACTGAATACGAAAAAGACGGTGAAATGCGGAGAGGGTATACGATCGGAAAAGGATTTGACATCAGTCAGATGTCAGGAAAGCCATTGGAAGAACGCCCTCAGCGAAGTCTGACAGAACTGATAGGAACTGTCTTAAAAGACCAGTCGGTACGTGTGCAGATTGAGGATGATCTGCCAGACAAAGTGCAGGCCCAGTACAATCCGAGATACCGTACCATTTATATCCGCAACGGAATGAGTGAAGTAACGACATTCCATGCACTGAACAGAGAACTGGCGTGTGCAGCACTGGACCAGCATACTGGAACCTACAGCCGACAGAAAGTCAGTGCACAGGCTTATTGTGCAGCCTATGTGATTGCGAAACGTTATGGTGTGGATGTTACCGGATTCAATCTGGAGTATATTGCACAGAGGAATGAATGCGGAAAGAAAGATCCGCAGGAACTGAGAGACTTTTTAAATGATGTCCGTCAGGCTTCCTACAGTATACGAAACCATATCGAACGCAATTTTGGTGCAAAGGAACAGGAGTATATAACCGATGAGTTCGCAATCGGAGACCCTGTAAAAATACCGGAAACCAAGGATGAAAAACCATCTGAAAAAGCATCCGGAAAAGAGAAAAAAGCAAAGAGCCAGCCGGAACGATAAAAGTGAAAAAGTTGGACGGTTGGAGTAGCTATTACGGAGGTCTTGTGATATGGTTGGTGTAACAAAAAAAGGAGGTCAGCCAGATGACAAAATACTATTTGAAGATGGATAACATTATGAAAAATATGTTCGTGGTGGCACTGAATGATGAGCTACAGGCACAGAGTGAGCAGGATGAATGTTTGGAAGAAACGAAAGCTCTTCTGAAAAAAGTAAGTGAATACGACCTCGCTCAGAAACGACTGCAGATTACAGCCGGGGAACAAAGGCAGATCCGTAAGGCACTGAACAGACTCAGAAGTAAATATCTTGCAGCCGGAAGATACAGCGATGGAATAGATAAAGTTATTATCCAGGTTGCAAAACCGAATACTAGCAGACACATGTTCTGGTAGAGAAAGGAGTGGTTGATTGGTCATTTATTCAAGAGAAAAAGTGGCAAGACTTAGAGAACAGTATCCGGCAGGAACAAAAATCTGTCTGAATTCGATGGATGGAGAAGCGGGTATGCCGCAGGGACTGGAAGGAACTGTGCAGTATGTGGATGATGCAGGCCAGCTTGGTGTTAAGTGGGACAACGGCAGAAGTCTCTCACTGATACCGGGAGTGGCTTCCTTTCATAAGAAAGAAGGACAGGGACATCCAGAAGAAAAGCCACGCAAGAAAAGAGAATCTGACTTGCAGAGATAAGTACAAAAAAGCAGGACTGGATTCTGTATCTTGTCTTTCTGCCATTTATCTGGTGGGCGGCAGCGATTACCGCTTGTGCCATTACACCGGATAAGAATTTTATTCAAATCTTAGAAACGCTGAGCGAAAAACTCGAACAGCCGTTTTTTATCACGTATACACCGTATACGTTCAAATGTATTCTGATATTCACAGCAGCCTATTTCTTAGGCATTGGTATTTATGAATCCCAAAAAAGAAATTATAGAAGAGGCGTGGAACATGGTTCCGCAAAATGGGGCAACGTGTCCGAAATCTGCAGACGTTACTGCGAAAAGCAGTACACGAATAATCTGCTTCTGACACAGCATTTCCGCATGGGACTGGATGGATATAAGCATAAACGAAATTTAAATGTGCTGGTAGTCGGAGGTTCCGGGGCAGGAAAGAGCCGGACCTATGCGATTCCGAACATCATGCAGTGCAACTGCTCGATGGTGATCACAGATCCGAAAGCGGAACTTCTGCGCAAAACAGGAGGTGTTCTGGAACGGAATGGATATGAAGTCCGGGTTTTTGATTTGATCAATCCGGAGACTTCCTGGTGTTATAATCCGTTTGCGTATGTCCGGGATGACAAGGATGTGCTGAAACTAATTAACAACCTGATCCGCAACACGACACCGAAAGGTGCACAAAGCTCGGACCCGTTCTGGGAAAAGTCAGAGACTGCACTTTTACAGGCACTTATGCTGTATTTACTGCATGAAGCTCCACCGGAAGAACAGAACTTCCCGATGATTATGGAAATGCTTGGAAGCGCACAGGTCAAAGAAGATGATGAGGATTACCAGTCACCA
This sequence comes from Coprococcus intestinalis, assembly GCF_023656595.1. NCBI lineage: Bacteria > Bacillati > Bacillota > Clostridia > Lachnospirales > Lachnospiraceae > Coprococcus > Coprococcus intestinalis. The sequence continues at coordinate 70,166 of NZ_JAMOKJ010000011.1, forward strand.
TTGGACATTTTGTTTGAAAGACTGGAAATGCGGGACCCAGAGAGTATTGCGGTCAAGCAGTATGCCATTTATAAGCAGGCGGCCGGTGTTGTATGCTCTAAAAGACTTCTTAATCAAGCGGTTGGGAAGTCTCTTAGAACACACAACCTAAAACCGAAGAAAGGAGCGCAAGTTATGAGAAAAAACGAGAAAATCACAGCTCTGTACGAACGACTGAGCCGTGATGACTTTGGCAAAGATGATGACCAACAGCGTGAGAGCAACTCCATATCCAATCAAAAAGCAATGTTGGAGGAGTTCGCCGCACGGCAGGGGTTTACGAACATTGTCCATTTCACGGACGATGGCATTAGCGGCACTTGCTTTGACCGTCCCGGATTTCTGGCAATGATGAAAGAGGTTGAAGCCGGAAATGTGGAGTATCTGTGTATCAAGGACATGAGCCGCATGGGTCGTGACTATCTGAAAGTCGGTCAGATTATGGAAATCCTGCGTCAGCGTGGCGTGCGACTTATCGCCATCAATGACGGCGTGGATAGTGCCAGAGGTGACGATGATTTTACCCCTTTCCGCAACATTATGAACGAATACTACGCCAGAGACACCAGCCGTAAAATCCGTTCCACTTTCCAGTCCAAAGGCAAGTCCGGCAAGCACCTCACAGGCACGGTCATTTACGGCTATCTCTGGAACGAAGCCAGAGACCAATGGTTGGTTGACCCCGAAGCCGCTGATGTGGTCAAGCGCATCTTTGCCATGACGATTGAGGGCTACGGTCCGTATCAGATCGCCAGCAAGCTGAAAGAAGAAAAAATTCTCATTCCGTCCGCTTACCTTGCCCAGCACGGCGAGGGCGTGAACAAGAATAAGACTTTCAAAGATGTGTACGGCTGGGGTTCTTCCACCATCTGCAACCTTCTTGAAAAGCGTGAATATCTGGGACACACCATCAATTTCAAGACCCGAAAGCACTTCAAGGACAAGAAAAGCCATTATGTCCCGGAGGACGAATGGACGATTTTTGAGAATACGCACGAAGCTATTATTGACCAGCAGACCTTTGACCTTGTGCAGAAAATCCGTGGGAATGTCAGACGCTACCCGGACGGCTGGGGCGAAGCAGCTCCCCTCACAGGCTTGCTTTATTGTGCCGATTGCGGCGGCAAGATGTATGTCCACCGCACCAATAACGGCAAGCGCATTTCTCAATACACCTGCTCACAGTACACAAAAGTTCCTTGCGGGACACTCTGCAAGACCCAGCACCGTATCAATGAAGATGTGGTACTGTCCCTTGTTTCCGAAATGCTCAAAGCTATTGCCGAGTATGCCAAGCATGACCGAGCCGAGTTTGTCCGTGTGGTGCAGGAAGCGCAGTCCAGCCAGCAGACGGCAGAGGTCAGAAAACAGCGCACACGCCTTGCCACAGCAAAGCAGAGAGTTTCCGAGCTGGAAGTCCTGCTCTGCAAAATCTATGAGGACAACATTTTAGGCAAGCTGTCCGACAGCAGATACGCCACTCTGGACGCTCAATACGAAAAGGAACAGTCCGAGCTTACCGCTGAAATCTCTGTTCTGGAAAAGGCTGTCAAGAGCTATGAGAAGCACGAAAAGGACGCTGACCGTTTTATCGCTCTGATTGACAAATATGAGAACTTCGACAAGCTGACCATTGCCATGCTCAACGAGTTTATCGAGAAAATCCTTGTGCATGAGCGTGACCGCAAGGGCAGTATACAGACCACACAGGAGGTTGAGATTTACTTCAATTTTGTTGGGCGTTTCGTTCCCCCGGCGTTTGGAGAAGTGGAGCTGACCCCGGAGGAATTAGAAGAAATCCGCAAGCGAGAGGAACGCAAGGACAGACTTCATCAGAACTACTTGAAGCGTAAAGCCAGCGGAGCGCAGAAGCGATACGAGGATAAAATCAAGGAGCGGAAAAAGGCAGAAATCGAAGCCAAGAAAGCCGCCATTCGTGCAGAGGACATTGCAAAGGGCGTGTTCGTCCCTGTCAGCAGCTTACCGCAGAGAGAGCCAATGAAAGGAGTACAATCAGCATGAATATCACTTACACACAGAACGGCGATTATCTTATCCCGAACATCGTTATCCGCAAGACCAAGCCCATCGGACACTACGGCAGACTTCGCAAGGCGTATCTGGAAATGCACCGCCCGATACTGTTCAATGAACTGGTGCTATCCGACAAGCTCTTTGAACATTGTGCCGAGATTGACGAAGCGGCACGAAACCGCATGGAGCTGATCGTGCGGTCACTGGCAGAGCAAAACGGTGTGACTGAGCAACTGAAAGCCGATAATCAAATGGAATGGGTGCGGCAGATGAACGCTTGCAAGGCACAGGCAGAGGAGATTGTGAAAGCAGAATTGATTTATGATTGAGTGAGGAAGTCCGGGCAGAAAACTGTTCGGACTTTTCTCATATATTCCAAAGTTGCGATAGAATTGTTCACGAGTTTTATGGTATAATTTGAATGCGAAAAATCGTAGAATTGGAAGTTGGTAGGAGGTTGCTTTATGAGCCTTGATAGGAAAATAAATCGCATTCAATTTCTCTCAGGAAATTCGCTAAAGGTTATTGCTGTACTGACAATGCTTATTGACCATCTATGTAAAATTGTGCTGCAATGGCTGCTATCAAACTACTGGGGGGCTATGGCAGATAACGGGCAAATGTCGTGGGAGAGATTCCGAGAGATAGATTATTTCATACGGTTTGATTTGCAAAGCATTGGGACGATTGCTTTTCCGCTATTCTGTTTTTTGCTGGCAGAAGGATTCCAACACACAAGAAGTAAAAAACGCTATATTGGGTTGATGCTTGCATTTGCCCTTATTTCGGAAGTTCCATTTGACATAGGTTTCTTTAGTGCGTATTCACGAATGGAAGATACATTTCCGTTTTACTTGAAGTATCAAAATGTATTTTTCACCTTGTTTTTAGGCTTATTGACATTGGTATGCCTTGAAAGATTTTCGTGTAAATCAGACCTACCGGTGGATAGAATAAAATCAGCAGTCCTGCAAGTTCTCAGTGTAGTGCTTTTTTCCGGCATTGCGGAAGGAATCCATTGTGACTACGGTATGCAGGGGATCTTATTCATATCAGCATTTTATATTTGCCGTAATCACCGAATCTATCAAGTGTTGCTGTTCCTTTTGGCTTACATGGGGACAACGGGGAATCAACCGCCTTTATGTACGCTTCTTGCCTGCTTGCTTATTCTGCTATACAACGGAAAGCGTGGTAAACTGAAGCTAAAATACTTCTTCTATGTTTTTTATCCAGCACATATCCTTGTCCTATATTTGATTCAGATAGGACTCGGAAAATACTTACTGAAATGACTAATTGCAGTTTGTCGAGAAATTAAGCCGGAGCAAACCCCTTTAGGAACTAAAGGGCGCACTTCTATACTCTCTGTCGAGAGTAGTGCGTCCTGCGGAGATTCATTCTCCGTCAGCAGAAGAAAACTGCATGACCGAGAATGTTGCGTCACTTCGTTCCGTCAAGGTGGCTACACCCCCTTGCGCCGCTAAAGCGGCTATCCCCTGTGGACTTGCCGTCCGCAAACGGTTTTGACAAACCGTTCGCCGCCAGCAAGTTTGAAAATCAAGAATCTTAATTTGATAAAGGAGTGTGATTCTATGAAAAAGAAATTACCCATAATCCTCTTGGGTGTTATTTTGGCTTGTGTGTTGGTTTTCGGTTTCCTTTATGCAAACAATGACATTGGTAAAACCGCAAACAGTTTAGAAGCAGACATTCGCCAATCTCAAAAAATTTTGGATGATTGGATTGTTGATGGAAGCATTTCCGACACAATGGCTGCATTTATTTCTTACCCACAGGACAAGACAGACCACACTTTTTCTGTCTATGTAAATCGCCCTGGCTTGTCTTTTGGATATTTCTTCCGTGGTGGTGGAGATATAGTTGAGGTTGATGATTACATTGCAGAGTTTGTTGTTGAGGGAAATAACGAAAGGGCATTTATCTCAATGAATACCCAAAATATTGTTCGACTTGAAGTAGATGATGGCAACGGCATTCAGGTGATTGATATTGATAGTGGCAAGCCTTTCGCCATTGTCCTGCCCCTCAATGTAGGAAACATCTGTTTCTATGATACGAATGGAAATGTTGTGGAATATCTTCGCCAACAACTTTGACCAACTTCAATTTACCGAACTGAACACAACAACTGAATACCGAAAAACTGACCGTTGACTGGTCGCAATCTGCGAAAAGTTGACGGTCTTTTTTTATCCCCATTTTCAAAAAAGGAGGTCACGAAAAATGGCAAAACCGAAAAACCTTGAACAGCTCCGAGCCGAAAAGGAACAGGTCGAGACACAGCTTGCACAGGAACAGCACAAGCTGGAGCGTCTGGAGAACAGAAAGAAGTATCTGGAGAAAGGCGAGAGACAAAAGCGCACCCATCGTCTTTGCAATCTGGGCGGCACGATTGAGAGCCTTGCCCCGGAGGTCAAAGATCTCAACCGTGCCGAAATGACGGAGCTGATGGAACACATCTTTTCCCTGTCCGAAGTCCAGCGAGCCGTCCGTCACATGGCGATTACTCACACCAACCAAGCGAACAGAGAAAAGGAGTTGAAAGCCGATGGCACTATTTCATCTGAGCGTCACGCAGACTAAGCGAAGCGCAGGACAGTCCGCTATTGCTTCTGCCGCCTACCGTGCCGGGGAGCGATTGTATAGCGAGTATTACGGCGAATACAGCGACTACACCCGCAAGGGCGGCGTGATCTGCTCCGACATTCTCCTGCCGTCCCATGCACCGCCAGAATACGCAGACCGCCAGACCCTATGGAACGCCGTGGAAAAAGCCGAGCGTGGAAAGAACGCCCAGCTTGCATACAGCTTTGACATTGCCTTGCAGAATGAATTTTCCCTTGAGGAAAACATCGCTCTTGCAAGGCAATTTTTGTTGGAGAACTTTGTGAGCCGTGGCATGGTGGTTGACTTCGCCGTACACCAGCCAGACCGGGAGGACGGCGGCATACCAAACCCGCATTTTCATGTGCTTTGCCCTATCCGCCCCATCGAGCAGAACGGCAAATGGGGACTAAAGCAACGCCGGGTGTATGAGCTGGACGAGGACGGCAACCGTATCCGGGACCAGAACGGAGAGTTTGTTTTCAACGCCGTTCCCACTACCGACTGGGGCAGTCCCGAAACGCTGGAACATTGGCGTGAAGCATGGGCGGAGATGTGCAATGCCAAGTTTGCGGAAAAAGGTATTGATGTTCGTATCGACCACCGCAGCTATGAACGGCAAGGCGTGGATTTACTTCCCACTATCCATGAAGGCGCAACCGTCCGGGCAATGGAGAAGAAAGGCATACGCACCGAGAAAGGCGAGTTCAACCGCTGGATCAAAGCCACCAATGCCGTTATCCGGGACATTAAGAAGAAAATCGCTCTCCTGTTTGATTGGATTGCCGAAGCAAAAGCGGAGCTTGCCAAGCCGCAGGCACCCGACCTTGTTTCTCTGCTGAACGCCTATTACACCCAGCGCAGAGCCGGGGCATATTCGCAGAAAGGCAAGGTCAGCAACCTAAAAGAGATGAACGAGACTTTCAATTATCTCCGGGCAAACGGCATTTACTCCCTTGAAGATTTGGAAAGCCGTGTCAGCGAACACAGTGCTGCCACAGAGAGCTTGAAGAAAACGCTGGACGAACAGACCGCCCGAATGAAAGCAATTAAGCAGCTCTATGACAGCTCTGCTGCTTTCCAGAGATTGAAGCCTGTCTATGACGGCTTGCAGAAAATCAAGTTTGAGAAACCCAGAGCCAAGTACAAGGCAGAGCATGAAGCGGAATTGATACAGTTCTACGCCGCCAGACGAAAGCTGACCGGGGAGTTCCCGGACGGCAAGGTGGATATGAAAAAACTGTCCGACGAGTATGACGCTCTGGAACAGGCGCACGAAACCACCTATGGCGAGTTTAAGACCGTCAGAGACGATTTACACCGTCTTTGGAAGGTCAAGTCATGCGTAGATACTGCCGCCCGTTTTAACGAGCGCACAGAGGAACAAAAGCTCCAAAATCGACCCCAAACACGACAGAAAAAGGAGGAACTATCCCGATGAATTACACCCAAGCGCAGATTGACCGGGCAAATGTCGTCAGTCTGGAAGATTTTCTCCGTACACAGGGAGAGACGCTTATCAAAAGCGGACGAGAATACCGCTGGAAAGAACATGACAGCCTGACCGTCCGGGGAAACAAATGGTTTCGCCACAGCCAGAGCAAGGGCGGCTATCCCATTGATTTCGTCATGGAATTTTACGGCAAGTCCTTTCCCGAAGCCGTCCAGCTCCTGACCGGCGAAAGCGGCGAGGGGCAGACTGAAGCCAGCACAACACCGCCCACAGCGTTCCACTTGCCCTTGCACAACCGAACAGCCGACAGAGCAATTCAATATCTTTGCGAAAGCCGGGGTCTCAACAAAACGCTTGTTGAGGCTTTTCTTCTTTCCGGGGATATTTATGAGGACGCAAAGCGGCACAATGTTGTGTTTGTCGGCAGAGACCGAAACGGCACACCGAGATACGCCCATGTGCGAGGAACGGCAGACACATTCAGACAGGATATTACCGGGTCTGACAAGTCCTATCCGTTCCGCTATGAGGGAAACGGCAACCAGCTCTTTGTCTTTGAAGCACCGATAGACCTGTTATCGTTTATCTGCCTTTATCCGCAGGATTGGCAGACAAGAAATTATCTTGCCCTGGGCGGCGTTTCGGGCAAAGCCCTTGACCGTTTCCTTTCTGAACGCAAGGACACCCGAAAAGTGTTCCTCTGCCTTGACAGCGACACCGCAGGAAGCGAAGCCTGTACCCGACTGGCACAGGACATTCCCGGCGAGATCGCCGTCATTCGCCTTGTCCCGGCAAGGAAAGACTGGAACGATGTTCTCCGTCAGCAAGGGGACATTCCCAGCCGCAAATTCATAGCCGAGACAATCACGCTGCGAGAGCTGCCCACCGCCCAGCCTGTCCCAATGCTCCGTATGGCAGATGTGGAGCTTACGAGCGTGGATTGGTTATGGTTTCCGTATATTCCCTTTGGAAAGCTGACCATCATACAGGGCAACCCCGGCGAGGGCAAGACCTACTTTGCCATGCGTCTTGCGGCGGCTTGCACCAACCGAAAGCCTTTGCCCGGTATGGAGACAATTGAGCCTTTCAATATCATCTACCAGACCGCAGAGGACGGTCTGGGCGATACCGTCAAGCCCCGGCTGATGGAAGCGGAAGCAGACCTTGAAAGAGTGCTTGTCATTGACGATAGGGACACACCGCTGACCCTTGCCGATGAGCGCATAGCAAGGGCAATCCGGGAAAACAACGCAAGGCTGGTTATCATTGACCCGGTACAGGCGTTTCTGGGCGCAGATGTGGACATGAACCGGGCAAACGAGGTGCGCCCGATATTCCGCAGTCTGGGAGACATTGCACAGGCTACCGGGTGCGCTATCGTGCTGATCGGACACCTCAACAAAGCCGCAGGAACGCAAAGCACCTACCGGGGATTAGGGTCTATCGACATTACGGCGGCAGTCCGCAGTCTGCTCTTTATCGGCAAGCTGAAGGACAGCCCCACAACAAGGGTACTTATCCATGAGAAAAGCTCCCTTGCGCCGCCCGGACAGTCCCTTGCCTTTTCTCTGGGAGACGAGAAAGGCTTTGAGTGGATAGGGGCTTATGACATTACCGCTGACGAGCTTCTTGCCGGGACAGACACCGCAAAGACCGAGAGCAAGACCGCACAGGCGCAAATGCTCATTCTGGAATTGCTTGCAAACGGAAAGCGTATGCCGAGTGCAGAGCTGGAAAAGGCAGTCAATGAGCGTGGGATTTCCTCACGCACCATGAGAACGGCAAAGAGCCGTATCGGGGACAGACTTGTGACCGAGAAAGACGGCACAGCATGGGTCTGCTATCTCCGAGACTGACAACAGGAACACGGCAAGCGTGGCAAAGACGGCAAGGTTTTTATAGATACCTTAATGTTGCCGCCTTGCCTTGTTCCCTCATACCGACACCGCCCGATGATGAACAGTCACCGGGCATTTTTCATTTACAGGAGGATTTTGAATGAACAATACCGCAACCAACACCGCCACTTGCCCGACTGTCAGAAAGCAGATCGGCAAGACCACCTATATCGTCCGTGTCCATTTCAGCGAGACCGCAAAAGAGACGATGGAGGACAAAATCAAGCGTATGCTCCGTGAAGAAGTCCGCAAAATGTGACTTCTTCTTGAATTTGATGAAAAAGTCCTTGACTTTTCGTCTCTGGAAAGACCGCAAAGTCTATTTTGATATCGGTTGGTGTCCGTCTGGCAGCGTTCAATCTGAAACAAATCGCCAACCTGACCTGTACGGACGAACTGGACTTATACAGTATTGGGGAGAAAAAAGTAGCACTGTTTTGCTGTATTCCGGATGCAGACACCAGCATGAATTATCTGGTCGGCATGATTTACAGTAATCTGTTTCAGACACTGTATTATGTGGCAGATCGGAAGTACGGAGGAAGGCTTCCGATTCCGGTACACTGCATTATGGATGAATGGCCAAACGTAGCCTTGCCGGATGATTTTGACAAGATTCTGGCAACCATGCGTTCCAGAGGGATTTCCTGCAGTATCATCATCCAGAACATTGCACAGATGAAAGCCTTATTTAAAGACTCGTATGAGAGTCTGATCGGCAACTGCGATGAATTTTTATATCTGGGTGGAAATGAAAAAGAAGGACATAAGTATGTCTCGGAATTATTGGGAAAAGAGACATTGGATACCAATACCTACGGACAGACAAAAGGGCGTAGCGGCAGCTATTCGGTGAATTATCAGCAGACAGGAAGGGAACTTTTAACACCGGATGAAATACGGCTTTTAGATAACCGCAAAGCGATTTTGTTTATTCGTGGGGAGCGTCCGATCATGGACGATAAATATGATTTAAAAAAGCATGTGAATTTCAGATACACAGAGGACGGTGGTGCATCGCCTTATGATTATGCGAAAACACCACTGGCTCACGACGACCTAAAGATTGACATTAACAGATTAGACGATTACGAACTGCTGTCTACCGAGGACATCCTTGGTGAATAGCAGTTTTTTGATGGATTGGAGTGATGTGTATTGAAGAAACTTCTCACAGGAGAAAAAAATAGAACAAAAAAGAATACAACTGAAAAAATGATAACCCCGATGCCGATGGGGAGAAAACAGAAAAAGTGGATGAGCCTTTATATGGCACTGGTACTGACCGTAACGGTTGGAGCAACGACCGCATTCGCAGCCGGAGATCCGTTGTCCGTTATCAATAACCTGTCTACCTTTATTTTTTCTCTGATTCGTGCGATCGGTTTGATTTTGCTTGGATTTGGTGTTGTGCAGGTTGGTCTGTCTTTAAAAAGCCATGATCCAAGCCAGAGGGCAAATGGATTTCTGACACTGGCCGGAGGGGTAATTATTACGTTCGCCAAAGAAATCCTCGATTTGATTATGGCGTAAGCCTCTTTGAAAAAATATATCAGGAAACAGCAGGAGTGCCGGAAGGTACTCCTGTATTCAAAAATATGTTTAAGGAGGTGAGAGTTTTTGAGTGATAACTGGATTGTACAGAATCTAAACTCAGCACTATCCACATGGAGTGAAAAGATGGCAGAACTGTGGACTCTGCTGACCGAAAATCCGGCAACTTTTAAGGGCGGCGGCATCTGGCGGATTATGGTAAATATTAATGATGCACTGACAGCCATTGCTTATGGATTACTGGTATTATTTTTCGCAGCCGGAATCATTAAAACGTGTGGCAGTTTTACAGATCTGAAAAAGCCGGAACATGTGCTAAAAGCATTTATCCGGTTTGCACTTGCTCAGGGAGCAATTACATACGGGATGGAACTTATGCAGGCACTGTTTTCCATTGTGCAGGGAATCGTGACAACCGTAATGAGTGGCTCCAGTATGGCAGGAAGCGTGACGGAACTGCCAACGGAGATTGTAGATAAGATTGAGAGCGTGGGAATGCTGGAATCCATTCCGTTGTGGATTGTTACACTGCTTGGCAGTCTGCTGATCACTGTATTGTCATTTGTAATGATCCTGACAGTGTATGGCAGAATGTTCAAAATCTATATGTATACGGCAATCGCCCCGATTCCGATTTCCTCATTTGCAGGAGAACCCACGCAGTCCATTGGAAAGAACTTTATCCGTTCTTATGTAGGCGTATGTCTGGAAGGGGCAATTATTGCACTGGCATGTATTATCTTTTCTGCTTATGCAGCAAGCCCTCCGGCTGTCGGAGATACGGAGTTGAGTGCAGTTACAATCGTGTGGAACTATGTCGGAGAACTGGTATTTAATTTACTGGTGCTGGTTGGAGCAATTAAGGCATCTGACCGTATTGTCAGAGAAATGATGGGACTTGGAGGTTAAAAATATGGATATAAAGAAAACATTAAGATATAACTGGGAATTTGGACGTGAGACAGTAGCAATACGAGTGAGCTCTTATCGGAACAATGGAAATTTATATGTAGGACTCTGCCATAAGGAAGGGAGAGAATGGGAAGATTTTGGAGATGTAACCATTAATCTGCCCTATCAGTTCTTAGAGCCAAATGAGGCTTTTATAACAGGAGATTTTACCAAGGATATGCTTCATTTTATCAAGGAACATAAACTAGGAAAAGTGTTGAATGAAACAGGAAGATCAGGATATGCAACCTATCAGAAGGTAGCGTTTGATCTAGCAAGACTTGCGGAATTTGATCCGGAAGGCGTTGCAGAACACTGTAGATTTGCCGGGATAGAAGTACCGAAAGAAAAACCACAGAAAACGAAGAAACAAAGCAGAGGAAAGGAGCGATAAGTTATGGAAGTCAAGATGAATAAAGAAATCCGGGACTATCAGGAATCCATGTTTATGGGACTGGACCTGAGACAATGTGTGTGTTCTGTTCTTGCGATTCTTACAGCAATCGGAATTTACTTTGGAATGCGTGAAATTACCGGACAGGAAATAACCGGATGGCTGTGTGTGCTTGGTGCTACTCCATTTGCTGCCTGTGGCTTTTTCAAATATCATGGTATGACAGCCGAACAGTTTTTATGGGCAGTGATCAAATCCGAATTGCTGTATCCGAAGAAACTGGTGTTTCAGTCGGAAGATATCCACTACTCCTGCATGCAGGAGACCATCTCGCTGGGAGAAAAGAATCAAAAGGATGGAGCGGAAATTATAAAAGAGCGGGAGCAAAGAGCAGAAGCAAAACAGAGAAAGAAACGCAAGGGAAGGAGTGATGCCTTTGATTAAAACCTTAAGTCAGGCACTTCGGATGGATAAGGAACGCTTCAAAGTTCCGAAATCAGTCCAACAGGCAATTCCCATCCAGCGAATCTGGCCGGATGGAATTTTTCAACAGGGAACGAAATTCTCAAAAACATATCGTTTTACAGATATCAACTATTATATTGCGAGTAAGGACAATAAGACAGAAATGTTTCTGGATTATTCCGAACTCTTAAATTCACTGGATTCCGGCATTTCTGCCAAAATTACCATCAATAACCGGAGAATCAATAAAGAAGAATTTGAAAAATCAATCCTGCTTCCAATGAAGGAAGATGGACTGGACCACTATCGGGAAGAATACAACGAAATGCTCCTGTCTAAGATTACAGGAACAAACAACAGCATCTATCAGGAACGGTATCTGACTGTCAGTGTACATAAAAGATCGATTGACGATGCAAGAACCTATTTTGCACGTATCGGAACAGACATCGTAACACATCTGGCAAAGTTATCGTCCACAGCAGAAGGACTGGACGCAGAGAGCCGGCTCCAGATTTTCAGGGACTTCTTCAAGGGAGATGTCCCACAGGCATTTCCGTTTGATCTGAAACAATTTGCCAAGAAGGGAACAAGTTTCAAGGACTGGATGTGTCCGGATTCTATGGAATTTGAACGTGACCATTTTAAAATCGGTGACAGGTACGGAAGAGTCCTGTATATGCAGGATTATGCAAGTTATGTTAAAGATGACATGATTTCAGAACTGTGTGACTTCAGCCGGAATCTGATATTGTCGATTGATATCCTGCCAGTCCCTACGGATGAAGCGGTAAGGGAAATCCAGAACCGACTGCTTGGTGTGGAAACCAACGTGACCAACTGGCAGAGAAGGCAGAACGCTAATAATAACTTCTCGGCAATCGTACCATACGATATGGAACTTCAGAGAAAAGAAACCAAGGAAATGCTCGATGATCTGACAACCAGAGACCAGCGTATGATGTTCGGAATTTTGACAATGGTACATCTGGCAGACAGTAAAAAACAGTTGGATTCCGATACGGAATTATTATTGTCGATAGCAAGAAAGCATCTGTGCCAGATGGCAACATTAAAGTGGCAGCAAGTGGACGGACTCAATACAGTGCTTCCTTACGGACTGCGAAAGATCAATGCCCTGCGTACATTGACAACGGAATCAACGGCTGTTTTAATCCCGTTCCATACACAGGAAATCCTGCAGCCGGGCGGTATCTATTATGGGCAGAATGCAGTCAGCAAGAACCTTCTGGTAGCCGACCGGAAGAAACTGATGAATGGAAACAGTTTCCGGTTGGGCGTCAGTGGATCAGGAAAGAGCTTTTCGGCAAAAGAAGAGATTGTGCATCTGGCATTGAGTACCGATGACGATATCCTGATTCTTGATCCGGAGTCCGAATTCACAAAATTAGTAGAGGCTCTGGGTGGACAGGTTGTAAAAGTATCTGCGACATCAGACAATCACCTGAATGCAATGGATATGGACGCAGCCTACGGCAATGAAAAGAATCCACTGATTGAAAAATCGGAGTTTATTCTGTCTGTATTTGAACAGTTGGTTGGAGCAGGAAACCTGTCAGCAAAAGAAAAGTCAATCCTGGACCGCTGTGCTGCAGATGTGTACCGGGATTATATCCGAAGTGGTTATACCGGAGAAGTTCCGACATTGAAAGATATGTACCGACAGTTGATGTTACAGCCGGAAGAAGAGGCAAGGGGACTTGCACTGTCATCCGAACTTTTTATCAATGGAAGCCTGAACACCTTTGCACAGCCGACCAATGTGAATAAGAAGAACAGGATCATGGATTATGATATCCGGGAACTGGGGGAACAGCTTATGCCACTGGGAATGCTGGTTACCTTAGACAGTATTTTCAACAGGGTAATTCAGAACTGGAAAGAAGGAAAAACGACATGGATATTTGCCGATGAGTTCTATCTGTTATTCCGCTATGAATACAGTGCAAATTTCTTCTACCGACTGTACAAGAGAATCAGAAAATACAATGGATTCGTGACAGGTTTAACCCAAAATGTTGAGGAACTTCTGAAATCGGACACTGCAAGACTGATGTTGGCAAACAGTGAGTTTTTGATTCTTTTGAATCAGGCAAGTACAGACAGGGAAGAATTGGCAGCTCTTTTGAATATTTCCGAAAACCAACTGTCCTATATTACAAATGTATCGGTTGGCAGTGGCCTAATCCGTTGCTCTGGGAATATCGTACCATTTGAGAATACGTTCCCAAAGAATACAGACCTTTATAAACTAATGACAACAAAACCGGGAGAATCATAATGAAGAAAAAAGAAGAAGTAACGATAACTTTTTATGCTGCAGAGTGCGGTGAGTTCCATGATTTAGGAGAATATACAAAATGCAGAACGCTGGAAGAGGCATATAAAAAGTACCAGAAATATTGTAGAACATCTGCCAATATGTGTCCGGCTATTGAGTTTTCTATTCATGATCCAGAATCAATTTATTCAGACATGGAATATCCATTACCGTTGTCATCAAAAGACAGGGGAGACTTGGAACTTGTGCCATATTACAACGAACATCCACTGGTAAATGAGGCAATCAGACAGGTGGAGCAGTTGCAGAAACAGCAGGAAAAAAAGAAACATCGGGATGTTGCCCGATGAGATAAGAGATACGGAAAGAGGGTGACCGGATGAAAGATATCAAGGAACGGGTAAGGGATAAGAATCCGAAGATTCGAAATCCGGCTGCCCGACTTCCGAAAGAACTGGTTCGCTCAGCGGTTCTGGAAGCAAAAGAAAAGCCAAGGGAACTACATGAAAAAAGCAGTGGGCAGTCAGAATCCCCAACACAGTATGGAACTGAAAAAATAGAATCCGTACAGTACAGAGCGGCGAGTGTGGCAGGAAAAAGTATAGGGAAAACCACATATCAAGGTGGAAAAAAACTTGCTGGAGTGACCTACAGGAAGATAAAGGAAAGAAAAAGCAGACAGGAAGAAGCGAAAGCTGCCGAAGAAGCAATGGAGCAGGGGGCAGAAAGCGGAAAGAAATTAATCAAGTTGAAACCGGAGCAGGCAGCACTTGCCAAGGAGAATGGTAAACGGCAGGTGAAAGCAGCACCGAGAGTGGTAAAAGTATCCGGTCTGTCTCAAGAAAAAATAAAGACACAGGCATCCATGCAGAAACAGCAGATGGAAAAAAGTCTTCAGGCGATGCAGAAAGCAAGAGCAGCCCAGATGGCAAGAAAGTCAGCACAGGCATCGGCAGAAAGTGGAAAAGCAGTCCTTCAGGTAACTGGAAAGGGTTCAAAGTTATCCGTACAGGGAATTACAGCAGCGATTCAAAAAGGGGTAGTAGCTCTTGAAAAAATGGGAAAATGGATTGCTGCCGGAGGTAGTGCATTTCTTCTGGTATTTATTCTGATTGTGGGAATCATTGCAGGAGCAGCTTTCAGCAGTAATTCGGAAAGCTCCGAATCCCTAAGTGAAGAAGTGCTTGCGTATACTTCTGTGATACAGCAGTATGCATCCCAATACGGCATTCCGGAATATGTGTCTGCGATACAGGCCATCATGATGCAGGAATCTGGAGGCAGGGGAACAGACCCGATGCAGTGTTCGGAAAGTCCATATAATACAAGATTCCCACACACTCCTGGTTCTATTACTGATCCGGATTATTCGATAGAGGTTGGAGTACAGACCTTTGCAGACTGTATCAGACAGGCAGGATGCAGCAGTCCACAGGATCTGGACAAGCTGAAACTTGCATGGCAGGGATATAACTATGGAAATGGCTACATAGGATGGGCATTGCAAAGAGGCGGTTATACAGAAGCCAATGCATTGCAGTTTTCACAGGAACAGGCAGCTTCGCATGGATGGAGCAGTTACGGAGATCCCCAATACGTTCCCCATGTGATGCGGTATTATTCCGGTGGCAGCCTGTTTGCTGGTTTGTTTGGTAATCAGCAGATTGTGTCGGTTGCAATGGGGCAGCTTGGAAACAGTGGCGGTCAGAAGTTCTGGAGCTGGTACGGATTTGACAGTCGGGTAGAATGGTGTGCCTGTTTTGTAAGCTGGTGTGCGGATCAGAGCGGTCTGATTGCAAGTGGGAATGTTCCTAAATTCTCATTGTGCAGTGATGGAGTGTCCTGGTTTCAGGGAAAGAATAAGTGGCAGAGTGGCGGAACAACTCCGACAGCTGGAATGATCATCTTTTTTGACTGGGATCATGATGGAACATCGGATCATGTAGGAATAGTAGAAAAGTGTGAAGGTGGAAGAGTTTACACGATTGAGGGAAATTCCAGTGATCAGGTACGGCAGAGAAATTATGCAGTAGATTACAGTTCTATAATGGGATATGGGGTGATAAATTGATGGTTTCTTTCATAATTTGTTAAGGATTTTATAAGGGAGTTAATGAATCCTTTGGAAAATAGTCACAAAATAGGCACAGTTGATTGATAAATTGTTATTGTAACTTTTAGTGATAGACATATAAAGAGTTAGAAATCTTTATAATTGACTTGAATTAGGAGGTAGTGAATATGAGTGATCAGAATGTAAAAGCAGCACAAAAATATTTAAATGCGATGTTTGGTGGACATAAGGATTGGGTAAAACTGGATGAAGATGGAAAGACCGGAACAGCCGTGATGCAGGGAATCATTCGTGCATTTCAGATTCAGAATGGAATCTCAACGATTACAGGAACGGTTGGACCACTTACTATTAATACCATGAAGAAGTTAGCCATTATTACAAAAATGGATCCGAATGATACTCCGCAGGTTAATGTATGCTTGATTCAGTGTGCTCTGTTTTGCAAAGGATATGCTGCTGGAGGAATTACTGGAATTTATTATACATCAGGAGTAAATGCAGTTAAAAAGATGCAGGAAAATGCAGGACTGGAAGTTACGGGCAAAATTGATTGGAAAGTTTGGTCTGGATTGTTATCCCTAAACTGGTTTACAAAGGTTTCTGGTGGGGATTCCAATATTGTTCTTATTCAACAGCAATTAAATAGTGACTGGTCAGATGTTATTGGTGTTGGACCTTGTGATGGAATTGCCTCAAGACAGACAATTTTGTCTTTAGTTGGTGCATTGCAGGCGGCTGAAGGAGTTACAACTGAATTAATTACAGATTTGAATTCAGTTAATTTTGGCGATGCAACAACAAATGCGTTTCCGGGTACATTACAGAACGGACAGAACTCGACGAAATATGTTCCATTTAATAAGATTGCTCAATACGGACTATATTTTAACGGATATAATCCGGGAAGATTCGATGGCGTGTTTGATTCGACTACAGAGTCAAAGGTGTCAGAATTTCAGGAGTTTTATGGTCTGACAGGAATTGGACTTGTAACAAAAGGAAAAGTAAATGTTTCTACTATGAAATCATTGCTTACGAGTAAAGGCGATACAAACAGGGCAGCAAAAGCGTGTGACTGTGCAACAGTATTAAATAAACAACAGGCATTAGATATAAAAAATGCAGGGTATACTCATGTAGGACGTTATCTGACAGGTTCTGTTGGAAAAGAACATACACCGAAATATTTGACATCAACAGAAGTGAAAAACATTGAAAATGCAGGATTATCGGTATTCCCGATATATCAGGATGGAGGATATGAATTAAACTATTTTAAGGATCCGTCCCAGGGAAGTGTTGATGCACAGACAGCAATTTTAGCAGCCGAGAGAATCGGTATACCAAGTGGAACGACTATATACTTTGCAGTGGATTTTGATTGTTATTCATATCAGATTGATACATTTATTATACCTTATTTTGAACAGATTCACATGATCTTTTTCAGTTCGACAAATGATAAAAATTATAAAGTCGGCATTTATGCACCAAGATATGTATGTACTAAAGTTTATGAAGCAGGATTGGCAAGTAAATCATTTGTGGCAGATATGTCAACTGGATTTAGCTGTAATTTGGGATATTCGATGCCGAAGAACTGGGCATTTGATCAATTTTGTGAGTTGAACTCATTTTCTTCATCACCTTCGTTCCCACTGGATAAAGATGCATATTCAGGGAGAGATACTGGATTTAAAAAGTTCGATGCCGTATCGACAAAAACAGATGAGGAAATAGCGCAAGAAAATCTTCGGGCAAAGGTAAAAATAGCACGAAATCAATATGTCTATAATGTAATGGAGCCGCTTGGTTATCTGAATAAAATTATGGATGTGGGTGTGGAGTATGATAAGGAAATTTCACTGGGAACAATGATGAGTCCTCAAGGAGCAATTGATATTTCTACTAAAATATCCACATCGCTTGAAAGTTCAACTGGTAAAATTTATAATATAAAAGTGGATATAGGAAATGATGGAGAATTGACACAAACTTGCAAAAATCAAATTATGGAGATTTCATCAAATTTATCAGATACAGGTATAGAGGGAGCAGATAACTTTGGAAATACGATAGAAAAAATTGCTTTATCGGTTAAATCTGGTAATATTGCTTTTGAAATAAATAATGTTTTTGCCAATAGTGTAGAGTTTTCCATTGTATTTAGTACATCAGATTTGCTGCCAGAAGAGGAAAAAGAGTGGACAATATCGGTTGCTTTGATTTTTACAATGACATTAAATTCTAATAGTGGTCTTGAATTTAATGTTGTAGAATTCACAAAAGAGCATAGTAATATACTGGCAGGAGCCGTAATATTAGTTCTTGCGGGTGCATTAGTTGTAAATGCAATTCCGTCAATTATTGCTTTATTTTCAGCTGGAGCAGGTACTGTTTTTGGTTTGTTGATTCAAGCGCTGTAAATTGTAAAAGAATAAAAGAGACAATGGCCAGAGGTTCGATTTTATAAAGAGGACCTCTGGCAAAAGGGGGATTAAGAAGAATGCATATTAAATCAATTGTGTCAGATGAGGATAGGGAAGAATTAGAAAGAATGCTTTCGCTTGGGTTTATAATTCCTAATCAATTATTTAAAACAAGACAGAAAAGTAGAATGATTATCTATATTTTTACACCTGTAGAATTTTTACTGTCGATTAATTGTTATCTGTCGGAAAGTTATTTGATGTTTGGAATAGGGATTGGAACTTGTGTGGCTTGTGTGGCTTGGATTATTTGGTATCAAATGATTGGTAAAAATTTTGAAAAAAATGTTCATGAATTTGTCTGGGGTAGATCAGGATATGAAACGGTGGATATCGATGAAAACGCAATTAAAATAGATGAAGATCAAATTTATGAATTTAAAAATATTGATAGAATGTTCTTATATAAAAACTTCTTTTTTTTCATAACAAATGAAAAGAAAATATTTATATTTAAAACGACAGATATGGAGTCGGATGAACTTATAAAAATTATTAAAACAACAGGGATTTTATTTGAAAAAAAAGAAAAACCATTTAATATTTATAAGTATTGTAAAAAAGGAAAAAGTTTTTAAAAATAAGCAGAGGATGGTGGATTTATCATCCTTTTAGAGAAGAGCATGTATTTTAAAGGGAATCTGGTTTTGCAGGTTCCTTTTTTGCCATCAAAAACGTTGATGTTTTATCAAATGACGCTAAAAATAAAAAGAATAATGCAGGGGGTGACATTATTAGTTATCGCTGTAATATTTGGATAAAATATAAATAAAACATAAAAAATATAAATAAATTATAAAATGGCGACAGTTTTTTCTTACTCAAGTGTTTATTATATAGAGGGCAAAATAAGACAGCAAAGGAAGTGGTGCTGTTGCACCAGAAAAATGACACAAAATTGTTAATGTCCATTCGGGAAAAGAATTGAAAGAGATTCTTTTCCTTATTTGTCGTGTTACGAAAGACTGAGGGTGAGAAAATATGCTAGAACTTGCAATCTGTGATGATGACATCATCCTATGTAATTGGTTAGAACAGAAGCTACTCCATTATGGGAAAGCGAATGACTGTCAGATATCTGTAGAAATATACTATTCTGCGGAGCAGCTTCTTAACAGGCTGGAAGAAGAATCCTACGATATGTTATTCCTTGATATTTGTCTGGGACATGAAAATGGAATTGATATTGGAACGGAGATACGAAAGAAAAATTATGGAAAAGAATTGCGGATTACCTATATTTCAACATATCAGGAATATGCTATGAAATTATTCCGCATTCATCCATTTGATTTTCTTGTAAAGCCAATCCGAGAGGAAGAACTTTTCCGGGTGATAGGTGAATTACGGGAACTGTTAAAAGAACGGAAGAAAATATTTGAATATACGGATACAAAAGGAATCCATAAAATTTCTTATGATAAGATCCTGTATTTTTATAGTCTGGGAAAAAGAGTACATATCGTGACATCGGAAAAAGAATATGAATATCGAGGAAAATTAAAAGATGTAGCAGATATAACAGAAGAATATTTCTTACTGATTCACAAGTCCTATCTCATCAATATGGAACACGTGGAGCATTACGAATATGACAACGTGGTTATGAAAGATAAGACACGTCTCAGTATCAGTAAAGCAAATCGCAAGAAGGTCAGAGAAAGACTATTACAAACGGAGAAGAAAAGATTATGAATATACATTTGATCACTTATCTGACAAGTAAATTATTCTGGATTTATACTGTGTTCCGTTACAATACCATCCTGTATCCAAAAGATGAGGATACACAAAAGCTATTTGCATATTTTTGTGCGTATCTGCTTTCCTGCTGGGGAAGTATGCAGTGGGGAACGATGTACGGAGATCTGCTCTTTGAGCTGATCGCTCTGTTAATTATAACAGTAGCATATCAGGCAGACTGGCAACATCATGTCTGGAATACACTTATGGTATATATTATGGGAATTTTATGTGATGGGATTCCAATCGTGTTTTTTCAACGGTATGCGGTAGCAAGAAATCCGGTACATCATCACATGGGACCGGGAACTATCGTAATGGGAAATTTTATATTCTTTTTACTGGAAGTCATTATTGAAAGAAAAGTGGATGTAAAGAGAAGCTATTATATAAAGAACAGTCATTGGCTGGCTATGCTTTCTGTCCCGGTAATCAGCATTATAGTCTGTATCAGGATATTGCTGCCAGACAGAAGAGGTGTGCGGTCTACGATTGTATTATTCTTACTGTTTATCAATGTATTTATTTTCTATCTGCACGATGAGGTTCAGAAAAGTTATGTTGAAACAGCAAAACAGGAAGAGATGAAGCTTCAGATGAGTCAATATGCAAAAGAACTGGAGATGATGATGAAATCACAGGACAGGCTGAATAAGATACATCATGATTACAAGCACCATCTTATAACGATAGGGGCGATGGCAAAAACGGGAGGAAATGAAGAGATTCTGTCTTATCTGAAACAAATGGAGAATATAGCCAGAACAGCCTTATGTCATCATTTATATACAGAAAACCGTAATATGAATAATCTGCTGAATTATATTTTGGAAGATGTGAAATCAGTAATTGAAAAGCCAGAGATTTCTGTGGAAATACCGAATCATATAGGGAAAGAATTATTTGATCTAAGTATAGTTGTAGGAAATCTTATGGATAATGCCATTCGTGGGGCGGCAGCTTCAGATGAACGGAGATTATCGTTTCAGATGTATTATGGAAAAGGAATCATGAATATCCAGATTGAGAATAGCATAAAAGATACACCAAAAGTGCAGAATGGAATTTATCTGACAACGAAAAGCAGGAAAGAAGGACATGGAATAGGATTACAGAATGTGAAACTCGTAGTAGAAAAGTATCATGGTCAGATGGAGATCTGCCATACGGAGAAATCCTTTCAAGTGAAAATATTATTATATATGAAATTAGATGAAAAATAGTAAGGCGATGGTGTCTTACTATTTTTTTTCAACCCATTTCGTCTATTTTTGCCACCTCAAGGGTCATTTTTACCATTTGTGAAAATTTTGTGATTTTTTAGATTATAGTAGTGCCAAAGTCAGAAAAAAGGAGGGTAGCGGTTATTTTGTAAAGGAATTATAGAAAAAGATTACAAGAGGGAGAAAGAGACTATGAAGAGATTTCGAAAGTCGGCTATAGCCTTAGTACTTGCACTCCTGATGGCACTACAGGGAACAGAACCTATCTTTGTACAGGCAAAAGAGGCCATTGAGGATGTACAGAAGAATGCAGATTTCTCCAGACCAGAGGCTTTGACTGAAGAGGAAGCCGGGATAACAGATTCCACATCTGGAGAACAAGACAAGAGTCAGCAGTCTGATGCGGACGTACAAAATGAAACGACACCATCGGAAAATACAGAGACTCAGGAAGAACAGACAACTCCAGCGGAAGAAACAGAAGAAAATCCGCAGGAAAAAGAAGTGGAGTTGAAAGAACCACAGGATTACTATCCGATTCCGGAAGAACCGGAAGGTGAACTGATTGATTATGATGCCATTTCCAAAACTTATAAGACCGGAGAGAAGCAGTATACAACCGTTTATGGTGGATATGTCGGAACTTATAAGAATGAAGATGGTGATACAGAACTGGTAGATAATACTCTTGTAAAGCCGGAAGAAGCAGACACTCCGGCATCCGAAGAAGCACAGGAGGCCAGCAGCGTATCGCCAGATGAAGAAAAGGAAGAGAAAACGGAGGTTTATCAGAACAAGGCTAATGATTATGCCATTCTTCTTCCAGAACAGATGTCAGAAGACAATGGTGTAACGATTGAAAATGGAAAGACCAGAATCGGGATCATTCCAGTAGATGGAGATTATACACATTCCGTTATTAAGGACAATGCGATCCTTTATAATGAAGTTTATGAAGGAGCAGATGTTCAGTATACGGTACTGGATTCCAGCATTAAGGAAGATATCGTACTTCAGCAGCCAACAGACAGAGAATCGTATGAATATGAACTTCAGATTCCGGGATATCAGGCTGAAGTAAAAGATAATCAGGTATACATTTATCCAGAAGGAAAAACAATCAAAGATGCAAAGTATCTTCTGGAAGCACCGTCTATGGAAGATGCTGCCGGAGAAATCAGTTTCCTGATTACTCTGGAACTTCGGGAAGAAGATGGGAAAACAATCCTGACCGTAAAACCAGATATGGACTGGCTTTCAGCAGAAGAACGTCAGTATCCGGTCAGAATCGATCCGACACCAGTGGAGATCCAGAAGAGTTCCTTTAACATGATTGGTGTGGAAGAGGGAAGTCCAACCAGTCAGATTGGAGATAACAATTATCCGTATGTCGGATTTGATGATGGTATTAAGTCTGGAAACCTTGCAGGATTTGGAACAGCACACCAGAACTGCCGTACTTATATCAAAGTAAATTCGAATTTTAGTCAGATTCCGAAAGATTCCAAAATTGACAGTGCAACATTTGCAGTCAGTCAGAAAACTGCATACAGTGGTGGTGCATCCCAGTTTGGACTTTATCGTGTGGATCAGTCGTGGAACACCTCCATCACATGGAAAACAAAACCAGTAAATCTTACGTTTCAGGATGTACAGAATGCAAGTACCAGCAGGAACAGCTATATCAATTATGATGTCAAAGATCTGGTCAATGACTGGGTACAGGGAACTCATGCGAATAACGGATTTGCACTGGTAGCCATTGCCGAGGCAAATAACCTTGGAGCTTCTATGCAGTGTGAGGTACTGAATAACAGGGCATCCGTTTATGGACCGAAACTCAGCATCCAGTGGTCACCGGCTGAAGATCCATATCTGCGTGATATGTCACTGGATGAAACAACGATCCTGCTTCGCCCGATGACAGAAAAGAATACAAATGGAAAGCTGAAGTTTGATGCCGTATTTGCAGACGGAATTGCAAAGAGCAAATCTACAGTAGAATATTATCTGCTTCCAGATGAGGAAAATGAAGAACATCACGAAACAGATGCAAAACCATTGTATTCCTATCCAGACAGCACGGAATATAATAAGCAGTTCCCGGAGGCGAATAAGTATTACAGCAAAGATTCCAACTGGCAGAGTGCTTTGTATTCAGGACTGACAAAAGATAAACTCTATAAAATAAAAGCAAAAGCATCGAAAGAAATTGATGGCAAACTGGAAACCGGAAAAGAAGTGACCAGTGACAGCTTTGTGATTTATGAAGTGAAGCAGTTTGATACATTCCCGAAGATTGCAAAATATTATGGTGTTCCGCTTAAGAACATTATGAAAGACAATCAGGTTATGGATGCACTGGTAGTCGCAAACAACACAATCTTTATCCGTAACCCACAGACAAATGTTCCATATAGTCCTGCACCGCTTACCGATCAGGATAAGATGCGGATTGACGGAGCATTGATGGGAAGAGGCCTGCACTGTGAATTTGGATTTGAACCAGTCAATTTAAATACTGGTAATTTCTACATGGATCAGTCCGATGCGACGATGAATGAGCTGAATGGGGAATTCTCCATTACAAGAAGCTACAATTCCAAAGGAACAGACCAGCATTCCATGTTCGGACGTGGATGGAGCTTTAACTATGACCAGTCACTTTCTCAGATGGAGGACGGAAGCCTTCTGTATATGAGAGGGGACGGAAGTTATCTGATCTTTGATAAGAATGAAGATGGAAGTTACACTGCTCCGGATGGTTATGTATACGACTTAAAAGCAGTCAGCTATAAAGATACAGACCATGACTACATCGGATGGGAACTGACAGATGCGGATCAGAGCATCTGGTCATTTGATAAATACGGAATTTTACGTTATGTAACGGATGTGAATGGATTTAAGACAGTGTTAGATTATGACGATGATTATAATCTAAGCAAGATTACCACACCATCCGGAAAAACATTCGGGGTAAAACAGGATAAATTCGGGCATATCAAGGAACTGTCTCTTCCAGATGGTGGAAAAGTTTCTTACAAATATGATGAGCAGGGAAATCTGATATCTGTAACAGATCCGAATGGAACAACAAAAGAGTACAAATATGATGATGACAGCCGTATGACAAGCTGGAAAGATGAGAATGGCAATACGGTTGTAAAGAATACTTACGATAAAGAAGGAAGAGTTGTAGAGCAGACTGATGCAGAAAAAGGAACGGCAACTTTCAAGTACGGAAAAAGTTCTACTACAACAACGGATAACGAAGGAAATAAGACCGTTTATCATTATGATGATCAGTACCGCACAACATCCATTGAATATCCGGATGGAACAACCTGTGAAAAGACTTATAATGCAGAAAATCAGCTTGCTTCCGAAACGACAGCAGCCGGAACAAAAACTTACACTTATGATGCATTTGGTAATGTAGCAACGGAGACAAGAGAGGATGGAAAGACAGCCTCCTATACTTATAATGAGCAGAATAAGCTGACCAGTGCAACCGGATATAACGGAGCAACGGTTACTTACAGTTATGACGGTAATGGAAATATGGTCACATCTACAAAACCGGATGGAACAGCCATTACCTATACTTACGATGACAAACATCGTATGGTATCCCAGACAGACGGCAGAGGTGTCACAACAACATATTCGTATGACGGACCGAACATGACCGGATATGTGGATGGAAACGGAGCAGCATGGGGATTCACGTATGACGCGATGAATCGTGCAGTTACCATGACAGATCCACTTGGAAATGTCACTTCGAACAGTTACGATGCGAATGGCAATTTAATTTCCAAGACAGCAGCCGATGGCGGTGTGACCGCTTATACACTCGATGGTGTGGGAAATATTACGGCAAGTACTGACGCACTGGGGAATACTACCACTTATACCTACGATAAGATGTACAACATGACCAGTGGTACGGATCCGAAAGGAAATCAGATCAGCTACGCCTATGATAAGAATTATCAGCAGGTCAAAGCAACCGATGCAAAAGGAAATACAATTACTTACAAGTATGACAGCATGGGACGTGTCATAGAAGAGAGTAATAAAGATTTTGGAACAAAGCTCTATGAATATGACAAAGCAGGAAATCTGAAAAAATATACCGACGGAAATGGAAATGCAACCGTATCCAAGTTTGATTCTCTTGGACAGGTGCTTCAGTCCAAAGATGCAGTTGGTAATATAACCAAATATGAATATGACGCATTAGGAAATGAAACCAAGATTACCTATGGAGATGGAAGCAGCCATTCCAAGGAATATGATAACTGCGGAAGGCTCGCTAAAGAGACAGATGAATTAGGTGCAGTTACCACTTATACTTATGATGCGGCAGACAATCTGGTATCAAAATCAGATGACAGTGGAAGAACCTGGACTTATACCTACGATAATACAGGAAACCGCTTAAGTGAAACCAACCCAGAAGGTGGAACTACCACATATACTTATGATAAAGCAGGCAATCTGGTATCTTCTACCGATGAAGAGGGAAGAACAGATACTTATGCTTACGACAAGGCAGGAAATCTGACTACATCCAAAGATGCCCTTGGATATACCGTATCCATGAAGTATGACTTAAATGGAAATCTGGTATCCTCTACCGATGAAAATGGAAATACCAGTACCATGACTTACGATGGTAATGGAAACATGACATCGGCAACCGATGCAAAGGGCAACATTACAGCAATGAAATATGATTCCACCGACAATCTGGAACAGACGGTGGACGCCCTGAAAGGAAAGACTACTTACGAATACGATTCACAGGGTAACAGCACAAAGATGACAGATGCCCTCGGCAATGCGTACAGCTATGTGTATGATAAAGAGGGAAATAACACATCCATAATACTGCCGACAGGAGACAAGGTGCTGATGGAGTACGATGCCATCGGACAGCTTGTAAAATGTACGGATGCACAGGGACTCGTAATTACCTATCAGTATGACGGAGCAGGCAACCTGATCCATTCCTCCGACAATGGTGGAAACAGCATGGATTATACTTATGATGGTGCCGGAAATGTACTGACACAGACCGATGAACTTGGCAGGACAGCAACATACAAGTACGATCAGTACGGCAGACTCCTGAAACTTACTGAAGCAGACGGAAGTACCACATCTTATGAATATGATGTTATGGACCGCATTACAGCGGTAACGGATGCGGAAGGTCATAAAACAACCTTTACCTACGATAAAGTCGGCAACCAGTTATCCATGACAGAAGAAGAGGAAGCTACATATAAATACGCTTACGATAAGAAAGACCGGGTTATCTCTCAGACAAATCCACTGGGAGCATCCAGCACCTTTAAGTATGACGGAAATGATAATGTGACGGAATCTGTCGATGAAAACGGTACGGTTACCAAGTATACTTACGATAAAAATGACAACCTCGTATCCCAGACAGATGGAAATGGAAATACGACAACCTACCAGTATGATGAACTGGACCGCAAGATCGGGGAGACTTCTCCGTTAAAAGAAACAAATGAATACCGTTATGATGCCATTGGAAATCTTACCAAATCAAAAGATCCGATGGGACTCATTACCGAATACAAATATGACAGCCTGAGTAACATGACGGAACAGATTTCTCCAAAGGGAGCAGTTACCAAATACGATTACGACAAGCATGGCAATGTCATTTCTGTAACGGATGCAAAGGGAAATGAGACACAGTACAGTGTTGACCTGAATGACAATGTCACAAAGATGACACAGGCGAATGGCGGAGAGTATACCTATAGTTATGATAAAGCCGGACGTCTGAAGAGTATGACCAGTCCGCTGGGTTATACCAAGAATTTCTCTTATGATAAAGTGGACAACGTGGTAAAAGAAAGCGACAGCTTAAAGAGTACCACCACTTATACTTACGATAAGCTCCACAACATGAAGTCTTCTACCAATGCACTGGATGGAACAACCAGCTTTTCTTATGATAAGTATGGCAATCTGGTGAAGGAGACAGATCCACTTGGACGGAGCAATACCTACAGTTATGACCTGGCAGGCCAGATGACTTCTGCAGCTGATCCGCTTGGTAAGATAACTGCTTATACTTACGACCCGGCAGGAAATATTACTGAGATCACCAAACCGGGTGGAAGAAAGACCAGTTATGGATATGACAAGAATTATAATGTGACATCTGTAACAGACCCGATGGGCTATGTTGCAAAGACAGTCTACGATAAAGACAATCGTGTAACAGAAGAGACCGATGCACTGGGTCAGAAGGAATCCTATACCTATGATAAGGACAGCAGGGTAACTTCTATTACAGACAAGCGTGGATTCACAACGGGATTTGATTACGATGCACATGGTAATATTCAGGTTGTTACAGATAAGACCGGATTAAAGAGCCGTCTGGAATATGACAAGAATGACAATCTGACCAAAGTAACCGATGCCCTTGGCGGTGTAACAACTTACGGTTACGACAACATGGATAACCTGGTGACCTTCACCAATGCAGCAAATAAGACAACGAATTATACTTATGATCTGGAAGGCAACCTGACATCCATCAAAGATCCGGCAGGAAGAACAGAGAAATTCGACTATGATGAAAAAGGCAGACTGACCGGACATACACAGGCAAGTGGCAAGAAAACCACGTATGATTACGATAAGCTGAATGACCTGTTGGAGAAATCTTATCAGGACGCAAAAGGCGAGACTTCCGAAAAGGACGTGACCTACGCATATAACAGTGCCGGGGAACGGGTATCCATGAAGGATCAGACAGGCAAGAGCAGTTACGAATACGATGCACTCGGAAGAATCACCAAAGTGACAAGCGGTTCGAAAAAGGATGTCAGCTACGTTTATGATGACGCAGATAATCTGCAGGCAATCGTGTATCCGGATGGTACAAAGGTCAGCTATGAATACGACTTAAATGATAACCTCGTAAAATTAACAGACCGTAACGGAAAGGTGACAACATACAAGTATGATGCACTGAATCGTGTGACAGAAGTTACTAGAAGTAATGGAACAAAGACGGAAGTATCTTACGATGCAGAAGATCATATCACAAAGATTGTGAATACCTGTGGTTCCTGCGGCAAAGTAATCAGTACTTATGAGTACAAGTACAATGATCAGGGATATGTAGTTGGAGAAACAGCTACGGAACTGGAAGCTGGAACAAGAAAGACGCCAAGCTGGGAAGACTGGTACAACTGGGGCGATACACAGAAAGAGACAGACAAAGCAGACTGTGAGCATCAGGAAAAAGAGATCCAGACGACACGTACCTATGAATACGATGACAACTGGGAACTGACACGCTGTACAGAAAAAGCAGAGGGCGGTAAAAAGACAGTTCATAATTATACTTATGACAAGATTGGAAACCGGACCTCTTACGAGAAGATCGAAGATGGTGTCAGCAAAGCAAAATATAACTATAAGTACAATGATTCCAACCAGCTCATCAAGCGGACCAATGCAAAGATCTGGGGCGATCCGGGAACAACCTACAGCTATGATAAAGATGGCAATCTGATCCAGGAATGTGATAAGACAAACAGTGCAGATCCGGTCACTTATGAATATACAGCAGAAAATCGTCTGGCAGTAGTAAAACAGGGTGGAACAGTCCTGATGGCAGCCATGTACGATGGAGATAACAACCGGGTATTCGAACTGGATAACACTTATAAATGGGAAGATTGCTATGGCGATGAAGTCCTGATTCCGGAGAACCAGCGTACCGAAGATGGAAACAGCCCGAAAGAACAGCTTGCATCTCTGGTAAAAGGCGGTTCAAATGCCAAAGGTTACACATTGACAGAGTATATCAACGATATCAATCGTGAAAATACAGAAGTCCTTGCAGAGTATGGAGCAGACGAGAAAGTCCGTCAGGCTTATACTTATGGAGAAAGTGGAATCGGAGAACGGGTAAGCGTTGATAAATCGGAAGAAAGCAGTTATTATTTATATGACGGAAGAAACAGCGTAACCGGAATCCTGACAGAAAATGCTAACCTGACGAACAGTTATCAGTACGATTCGTATGGAAACCTTACATCAGGAACAGCAGATGGAGTCAATTATTACGGTTACAATGGAGAGTCCACAAATGTAAAAACAGGACTTCAGTATCTGCGGGCAAGATACTATAACGCAGAGAACGGAACCTTTACAACTGAAGATAGTGACCTGGGAACGACAGAAAATCCATTAACCAGAAACCGCTACGATTATACAACCAATAATCCGTTGAATTACAGTGATCCGACAGGACATTCATTGTGGAGCAGGATTAAGAGTACAGCTAAAAAAGCAGCGAAAGCAGTCAAGAGTGTCGGCAAGAAAATCGTTAATACTGCGAAAAAGGTAGTCAAAACAGTAGTAAATACAGCTAAGAAAGCAGCAAAAACTATTGTTAACGCAGTGAAGGGTGCAGCAAAAACTGCCAAAAATGCAGCTAAACATGCAAAACAGACATATCAATCTGTGAAAAATCGTGTAACCAGTAGCAGTACATATCAAAAAATCACATCCAGAGGAAGTCAGTTTATTCGTTCTGTAAGCAATGGGGTACAGAAAATTGGAAAAACTTATACATCTTTCAAATCCTATGTTTCAGAAAGAACGGCAGAAATCCGCTCAGAAGTGGTACGACATATGTGTACGACAACAAATCGTATTACAGATCAGTTGGGTAAAGTAAACTGGAAGAATGTAGCGATTGGTGTGACGGCAATGGTGGTTTCAGGTGTTGTGGTTGCTGCAACAGGCGGTTTAGCAGCTGGAGCAGTTCTGGCAGCATTGCCAGCAATGGGCGGTTTAGGAACAGCAATGGTTTCAGGAGCTGTAGCTGGTGCAATTGGTGGTGCTTCCTATGGTGCAATAAGTTCTGGATTGTCAGGAAACAGCTTGAAACAGATTGCGAAAGATACCATAACAGGTGGATTGACAGGAGCAATCTCTGGTGGTATTTTAGGTGGGCTTACTTATGGTGCAGGAAAAGCAATTGGTGCAGTGAAAGATTTGGTAAAGGGAAGTTCAAGTGCGACTAAACCTGGGCATATTACTGAAATGGCAACCAAAGACTTATCACAAAATAACCAGTTGCTGGAAGATAACAAGGCATATAATAGTTTTTCGGAACTAATGGATGCTGATGAAGCTGCAAGATATAATAAACATTGGGATACAATAAAAGCTCAAGAAATGCAAAAACAAGAGATAACAAAATTTGAAAATGGAATAAAAGATGGTGTGCAGTATACAAATCAGCAAAAAGGGAATTATGCTGAAATGAAGATGGATCAGTATTATGATTCTATTGGGTTCGAAAGAATCAGTCAAGATAGAGTTACGGGTCTTAATGATGCTGGACATCAAGGATTGGATGGTGTATATCAGAATAAAGGAACAAACGAGTACATTGTGGGTGAAGCTAAATATAATACTAGTAAATTAAGTACCCTGAAAGATGGAACAAAACAGATGTCTAAGAAATGGATAGGTGGTAAGCGTCTTGAAGAGGCGGTAGGAACAGAAAAAGCTAATCTCATTGGTAATAATTATGAACGAAATTTGTATAATATTAAAAAGAATGGAAGTTTGAATTTTAAAGTATTAAATAATTAGAAAGTGTCTTACATACCCAGTGGGATATAACATCTCACTGGGGAGAAGAAAGGGGTACGTTATGATAAAAGGTGCAAAAAGTTTTCAACAAAAATATGAAAAGATAATGGGTGAATCTAGTGCAGATAAGCTTTGGAATGATGTTAAAAATGGAATAAATGAATTTACGAAAAAAATTGAATTGGGACAAGCAGACGGGTATTTTTGGAATATGTATTTTAATTTGTTGCGTGAAAACAGAATTTTATTTGAAGGAGTAAATAAAGCTATTGTAACTGGCGATATGAATTATATGTTGAAAGGAATTTATCAGGAAAATCGTTTTAATTGTATTTATCAAAACCGTTCGAATAGTGGTGGAGCACAGACAATTAATTTTATAGAAGTAGTAATCGCCTATTCATGTAATGATTATAGTTTGTTGGAAAAAATTATGCCGTTTAAGGAGGGACCTGCTACTTGCGGTTATTCGGCACCTTTTTATAATATGCTTTATGCTGTGACTTATCATGATAATGAAGTAGGAAATAAAGCACAAGCAGAATTAAGTGCATTTATGGGGAAAAAACGCACTCAATTTGATTTGAAATTAGCAAAATTTTTCTATGATTTATATCAAAAAGATGTAGATGGAATTAATTGCGGATTACAAGAATTATGTGAGTCAATGGGAAAATGTAATTGGATTAATGAACATATTTATGGAATGGATAAAAACATTCGGTCTTTAGGTAATACGGTGGCAATATTTATACATGGTTTGTATCATATAGTTATGAAATTTTTGAAAGATACCCCATTGAGTGAAAAGATTAAGACGCCAGAACACAAGAGTTTTATAAAAGAATATGAAGAATTTAATAAGGAGCATGATTTCCCAGAACCACAAATTTTAGTTGATTTTGATCAGCTTGCAAAATTTATAAATTTAAGTATAAGAACGGAATTTATACCAGAAGTGTCTTTTTATAAATCTGGAAGAAATTATGTAAATGACGGAAAAAAATTTGAGAAGATACTTTTTGATAATTTACAAAAAAGTGAAGTTTTACTGGTTGAAATGGAGGAAGAAAAATATGTTTTTAAGAGGATTAAATAAAAATTGGAAAAATGCATATAGAGCAGAAGCAAAATTTTATTCTGGTAATAATAATATATTTGGAGTATTTCCACTTACAGAAAATACAGATACGATTTTTCATAGTAAACCTAGAGCAAAGGTTGATGATCAAGAAGTAAAAGTATGGAGAATATTATTAGTACCCATTCAGGGAGAACCATTAGGAGATGTGGATTTTTATAAAGCATTGGAATATTTTAAGAAGATAAAATGCGATATGAAAGGCGAAGAAATATTAGTTAAAGGATTTTCAAAACAAGAATTGGAGAAAATACTGCAATTTTGCAATTAAATGAAAAAATATGTGGAATGTATAGAATGGAAAAATTCAGCTTTTAATGATAATTTATTAAATCCATATAATCAATTAGTTTTGGCAAACCAATAAAATACGAAGGAGAGAATATGCAAAAGAAGAATTGTGTTTTATGCATAAGTATAGGAATTATAGTATGTATATTGTTATCAGCTTGTTCAAAACAACCAGACTTCGATGCCAAATCTTACGTTCAAAGTTCTCTTGATGCATACTATCATGGAGAATATAAAGACTATGCGAATCTGTTAGAGATCTCGGAAAAAGATGCCAAGAAAGAAATCGAAGAGGATTTTAATGAGAGTATCCAACAGCAATTTGATGATTCCGATAACATTACAGATAAAGGAATTGCTGATTATGCGGAAAAACTGACAGAAGTAAAGAAACTGGCAAAATATAAAGTACAGGATGTGAAAGAAGAGGATGGAGTCTATACAGTAAGTGTACAAGTTGAACCATCCAATGTATTTCAGACATTGCAACAAAGCTCTACAGAGGTAAGCAATGAAAAAATAAAGCAGGGATTGGATGGAAATGATCCGGAAGTCTTTGCAGCTGTATTAACAGAAAGCGTCCAGAAGAGTCTTGAAAAGAACAGTTATGGGAAAGCTGTTACTGTAAACGTATCAGTGGAAAAAGATAATTCAGGAAAATATGGTCTTTTGAATACAGAGATGAATAAATTGGAAGCAGCGATGTTCCCAACAGAATAAGAATGAATGGAAAGCTATCAGAGGAAAAAAACTGGTAGCTTTCTTTTAAACTCCAAGACAAGAAAACTTGTTAAAAAAGCTATTATAATAGTAGAAAAAATTATAATAAATAATGGATGACAAGAGACTTTTATTCATTATGAGAAAAAGAAGGAATCTCCTATGAACCAACAAGAAATATTCACATAAGAGAGAAAAAAGTGCTGTAATCGAAGAGGTTGCAGCATTTTTTTCTTTGATATTTTTCAAATATTATAACGTACATATCCGGTCACCGCCATGCTCCGAATTGATTTCTATACGAAAAATCAGATCGGAGGAAAGATAAATGGCTTATAACAAGACAAGTGAAGAACGAAAGTGGAATTATTGGAAAAAACAGGAAGAAAAGGAACTGCGTGAACTGGGAATGGAAGAAGAGAAGATCCGAAAGTTGCGCCAGATGGACAGGGAAGATTTTCTGGAAGAGCGCAGATACCGGGAACATCTGGATGAAATGATGCAGGATATGGATTCCATAAAACAAAGGGACAGAGGACGGTTTGCACAGGACATCCGAGAACTTTTAGACAACATTGGAGACCGACGGATCTATGAATTATTAAAGGGCACAGAACATCAGATATTAGAGATACTTTTGCTTAGTACATGGGGATATTCAGGAAGAGAGATTGCCCAAATTATGGGAATGGCAGAACAGACCGTTTATACCAAAAGAAACCGTTTAAGAAAAAAATTAAATAATTTGTTGAAAATTGAATAATAACAGCATTTTTCGTCGGCTATTTAATAGGCAGGTAAATTTTGCCAGTGTACTTTGACAATCCTATACCAGCATTACAGGTACGTTCCCGTAAGTAGAAGCGTGTCAGGAAGGCGCGAGGACAGATGAAAATGACAGGAAAGAATATAAAAAAATTCTTTGCTGGTGTTTTTGTTTCGAGCGAATCACCTTTAACTGAAACAGGACCGTGGCGGTCTTTTGCGAGGATCACTTACGAGGGGATAATGATACATAGGAACTGCCAGTGAGCAGAGGATGGACTTTGGGTTGTAATCAGCAAGACCTTTAGAAAATCCATGAGCGGTGCAATGCCAAGCATCCGCCTGTAATGTTCCCGTAAGGCAATGGGGGAGTCGAGGACAAATACAACGCCAAAAAACAAAAGTATAAGAAATCAAGGAAGAATGTGTCGTTGATATCAGATACATACGGCTGTAGGGAGTAATCCTTTACAGCCGTATTGATGTGGTATCAGCACGCATATCAGGTAACAAATTATGTATTACACAAGAGAATATCTCAATAGAGCACATCGAGAAATTGATACTATCTTCCGAGTGCTGTTCCCGGAACATGGAATGGCAGTAAGGGAAGAACAGATTATGTTATGCCACGAAATGCTGGATAACCTGCTGGGAAGAAACATAGCACTGTGTGATGCGGGTGTCGGTATCGGCAAGACGTATGCCTATCTGGTGGCCTGTGTTCTGATGAGAAAATATTCCCTCCTTGCAGAAGGATGTTCCCCTTATGAACAGCGTCCGGTCGTGATATCCACTTCCAGCATTGCACTCCAGAAAGCAATTCTTACAGAATATATCCCTTTTCTCTCCCGGATTCTTCAGGAGAACGGGACGATTCAGTCTCCCATCAAAGCTGTGATACGAAAAGGAAAAGAGCATTTTGTCTGCGATGAGAGGTTGGCGCAACGAATCGTTGCAATCGAAGAGAAAAACAAAAATGCGTTGCAGAAAGAAGCTCTGCTGTCGCTGAAAGAACATTATGATATGGACGAAGTGTCCAACTTAAGTGGGTTTGACAGAAGGATGGTGAGTGTACCGAAGTTCTGTTCTGGAGACTGCCCGAAAAGAGGTTCGTGCAGGTATCAGCAGTATCTGGAGCGTTCCAGAGATAATGAAATGTTCATTCAGATCTGTAATCACAATTATCTGCTGGCTGATGGTTATCACAGACTGCAGGATTACCACCCGTTATTGAAAGATTACCGGGCATTGATTATAGATGAAGCACACAAACTGCCGGATGCAGCAAAGCAGATGTTCGGGAAGAGCCTGTGTTATGACGATATCCGGGAAATCTGCTTTTATCTAGGGAAAGAGTACCAAGGACCGGAGATAAGGAAACTGTCCGGCACGATCCGGATGGTGCTGAACATCATAGGAGAAAACCACAGAACCAGATATGGAATCAAAGAAGAATTCCACATGACAGAAGAGTGTGCAATGTATTTATATGAGGGGATACAGACCATGAATAAGATCATAGAAAAATTAGAAAAGAAGATTCCAAAGTGGATCAGAAACAAGCTGGAAGAAACCAGAAGTGTGTTGGAATGCTTTTTCCATCAGGATAAGAAGTATGTGCTGCATCTGAAGCAGGACCATGACCACCGGATTATATTGTGTGCATCCAGCAGACGGATTCCACAGTATCTGGACCAGATGTTATGGAGCAGAGGAATGGGAGCGATTCTTACAAGCGGAACTTTAAAAACCGGACAGGGATTTTCACACATTCGGAAAATGACAGGATTACAGAGAGTGCGGAGAGTCCGGGAATATGTGGCAGACTCCCCGTTTGAATATCAGAAGAATTGTCTGTTATATCTGCCAAAGAATTTGAAAAAATGCAGAAGAGGAAGTCAGGAAGAGGCAGAGATGATAGCAGGCCATATCCATTCACTGATCTGTTCGACTTACGGGCATACGCTGGTGCTGTTCACATCTTATCATTTGATGGGAAACGTTTACCAGATGTTAAGGGATGAAATTCCGTTCCCGATGATAGAGGTGTGGAGACATTCACCGGAAGAGATTACAAGGTTTAAACAAATGGACAATGCTGTCCTTTTTGCAGCCGGCTCCTGTTGGGAAGGAGTAGACTTCCCCGGAGATATGGTATCTTCGCTAATTATAGTAAAACTGCCCTTTGCTGTTCCTGATCCCATCAGCGAAGCACAGAAGAAGGAATATGCTAATCTGAAAGATTATATTCAGGCAGTGATTGTTCCAGACATGCAGAAAAAACTAAGACAGGGATTCGGACGGGCTCTCCGCACCGAGACAGATACTTGTGTCGTGTCCATTTTAGACGAGCGTGCAGGAGAAGGCGGCAGGTATCACGAAGAAGTGATGTGTGCGCTTCCAAGTTGCAAGATGGCAAAAGATATCAAGGATGTCCAGCACTTTATCCGAAACCGGAAAGGCGTGGAATACTACCTGTAACCGTTCGTGGTTCTGCTACAGGAAAAGCAGATTTTGCACGAAAAGTTTGGTGGTATTTCAAGGGCGTTTTCGGTGGGATTGTTGGTATTGATGAATAGCTATTTCGGCATGAAGTGGGTATACTGTGTATAGCGTTAGAGGAAAGGAGGCAGCTTATGATATACAAGGTGGAAACGATAAAAGATGGAACAGAAAAATATTTTTTCATCAGAAATCTGGAAACAATGAGTATTGAAGAACTGCCAAGTAAATATCTAATGCATAAGATTAAATGTAAACGTTCACCAAATACAGTGAAACGCACAGCATTTTCAATCTGCTATTATATGAAATATATGGCAGAGAAAGAAATGGAACTCACAGAAGTCTATCAGTTAGATTATGAAAAACAGACAGAACACTTTGTGGAATTTTTATACTGGCTTAAAGCCGGAAACCATACAGAGCAAACGGCTGGAGAAAAGAAGTGTCCGAATGAAGGAACCTGCAACGCATACTTAAAAGATGTGTTCAGGTTCTATTTATTTATAGAGGCAGAATATGAACAGTACGGAAGTCTCAAAACCTTATCGTATAACCAGATTATAGCGGTTAATCAGGTGGGAGTAAAAAAGGTACTGCGGAATCATTCTTTTAAAGCCTATCTGAAGGAAGAGGAACATCGTGGGAGAACAGCAAAAGAAAATCAGATTATTACAATTTTACAGGCCTGTACGAACCGAAGAGATCAGCTTCTGTTACTTATGTTAGCAGAAACCGGATACAGAATTGGGGAACTACTGGGAGTAAAATATGTCAAAGATATTGATTATAGGAATCACATGATAAGGGTATGCTTCCGGGAAGATAATGAAAATGAAGCGAGAGCCAAAAATGCGGAATACAGAAGTGCCAAGATAAGTAATGATACGTTTGAATTTCTCATGGATTATCTGGCAAAATATCGGAAAATCCTGCAACATCAGGATTACCTGTTTGTGAATATCATGGGTGAGAACATTGGAAAGCCATTAAGAGTGGACAGTGTATATGATATGTTGGACCGAATGGAAAAGAAAACCGGAGTTAAAATCACACCCCACATGTTACGTCACTATTTTGCAAATATGCGAAAGCAGGCAGGATGGGAACTGGAAATGATCAGTCAGGCATTGGGGCATAAACATTTGGATACGACTATAAAGTATCTGGACTGGCTGGATGATGAACTGATAGAAGCAAGTAATGAGTTTTATGCACAACACACTGCTATTTATGGGGCGGAACGTCTGCTGGAGTAGGGAGGTGTGAGAAATACCTATATATTTATTGCAACAGGCAGAACACATAACAGAATCTGAAGTAGATATTGAGAAGAAAAAGCAGGAACTATATTCAGAAATTGATGCACTTGGAATAAAAAGCGATTCAAGAATTAACAAATTGAAAAAGTTCTTGGCAGATAGAAAAATCTGGCATCTGGAAGAAATGGATTATCCTTTGCGAAATTCGTATGAACAATATTTAAGAGGACAGATACGATCACAAATTGTATCTTTCTATTTGAAAATATATGATACGGTAAAACAACAACATATCTATCAACAAATGCAGACGCTAAATGGAAAGCGGATATATGAATGGAAATATCAAAATAAAATTTATTTTCTGAAGTATTATCCGGAAAAGGAAATAGCTGAGACCTTTGAAACTTCTTATAAAACAAACCTATTGGTGTGGGATTTTACACAAAATTGTTCAGAAGTTTTAAAGAAACAAATTTTTTATACGTTGAGTCGTATCATTGCCAATACTTCAATGTCTAAGGCTTATAGAAATGTCAGGTTAAAATCCTTAAAACTTCTTTATGATTCTTGTGTTCAGTTAAATATTACGGATATTGGATTGCTGGAAATGGAACAAGTGGAAACTATTTTAAAGAATTTTCCCGAAACGAGTCAACGAAGTATTTTAGGTGAATGCAGAAGAGATGCGTTTATGCAGCAGGAACAGATCCAATGGGAAGCAAATGTATGGTATCTGGAACGATTACATCTTGGAAAACATCGGATAGACGAAAGTAAATCCTTAATTAGCATTTCTTTTATGGAAGTCAAGGAAATACAGAATCGAGAAATTTTACAGGCATACATGAAATATGAACTGGGAATTACTGGACAGGCAGTCAGCACGATTGTACGAAGATTTGTATGTATTAGAAATTTTATTGAACTGCTGGAACAAGAAAAGATACTGGCGATTCATGCAACTGTCGCAGAAGTAAAAAAGTATGCAGACGGCTTGCGAGAACGGGGAATACAGGCAAAGGGATTTAATGAAAGAATTTTCGGTATCGGTCATTTTTATAAATTCATGGAAGTTAAACAGTATATTACAAGAATGCCATTCCGAATTGAATATTTCCAACAAAAAGAAGTAATAGTACATCATGATCGTAGCGTTGAGGAAACAGTATATATGGAAATTTTGAAAAAATTATATCTTTTTCCAGAGCGATTACGATGTATGTTCCTACATCTGTGGTGTCTAGGATTACGGGCGAGTGAAGTGTGTACATTGAAAGGAAATGCTTATTATCAGCAGGGCGAGGATTATTGGATTCAGGTGTATCAGGTCAAAATGAAGAATTATAAAAGGATTCCAATCCCACAGGCACTTTATCAGATTATGAAAGTATACTTGAAAAAACATGAAATTCAGCCTGAAGAATTCATTTTTAAAAACAGCAGAGGTGGTGCTTGTCTATATGGTACATTCCGAACTCAGATGATAGAAGCGTGCCGGGAAAATAAGATTGCAAATGGAGAATATTTATTTCAATCACACGATTATCGACATACAGTAGCAACTATGTTTTATGACAGTCATGTATCACTGCAAAGTATCAGGGATTATCTTGGACATACTTATGAAGAGATGACAAGACAGTATATTGATTATATGCCGCAAAGGATTGCAAAAGCAAATGATGAGTTCTTTGAAATGCAAGGAAGTAGTTTAGCATCATGGCTAAAGAAAGAGGAAAAAGATGGAAAATGATATTATATACTTCAGCGATTTCCCCAATTTACAAGAAACAGGGACACGTAAGGATAATGGAAAATTTGATTTAACGTTGCTTCCAACGCAAGAATTAAAGGAAGAGTTTCGAGGTTATATTATGTATCGCTGCAAAAACGGAACGTTTAGAGCATTGATTCAGGATCGAACAGCTTATAATCATATTGCAAAGTTTTTGAACAGCAGAATAAATCGGAGAATCAAAAGCCTTGGAGATAGAAATCCAGAAAAATGGATATCACTTTTAAAAGGCTGGATGTTAGAACAGGGAATAACTATTGTAAAAGAAAAGAAGAGTGTGTATGGTACAGTAAGCTATGGCGAAGCAGTGACGATATTATATTTCAGAAACGTACTGAAATTTTTAGGGCCAGAAGATTTACGGGATGAGATAGAAAAAGATGTTTGGGAACTAAAAAATCTGGATATTAAAATCAGATCCAATCCAATTTATAATGTAAAAACACTGGATTTCAGAAAAATATATCAGCCAGATATCAGGGAAGAATGTAAGAAAGCTGTTTATATGAATCTGCAGTATGAAGCAATAGGAACTGTACAGGGAGAATTGACAATAATGAGGATATTCTCAGAATATCTCCAAAAAGAGTATTCCAAAATAAAAAGCTGCAGTGAAATAGACAGAGAAGTGTTGGAAGAATTTTTGATACATCTGTCAACAAAAGATACTTCCCATAGTGCGAATAGTTCTTATGTAATTTCATTAAGACGACAGTTAGAGACAATCGGAAAAATTTACAGCTATGAAAGATTGGAGCATTTATTTATTAATACGGATATTCCACCGGAAGTAAATGCAGAATTTAGAGTGTATTCTGATGATGAAATGAAACGACTGAATGCGGAAATTACACAGATGGATGTACAGATTGCAAGATGTCTTCTGATACATCAGATGCTTGGAACTAGGATATCAGATACCCTTACACTGAGACCAGATTGTCTGACGAGAGAAAATGGCCAAGATATGATTGAAATATATCAAGTTAAAACTAAAAGATATAAAAAACCGATCAGTAAAGAACTTGCAAAACTGTTACAGAGTTCTATTGAATATACACAGGAAAAGTTCGGTGATACAGAATACATATTTGTTAATGAAAAAGAACCTGACCGCCCGATGCAGTATATGGCTATAAAAACAAAAGTCATGTCCATGATACAGGAAAAGCAGTTGAAAGATGATCATGGCGAATTATTCGGGTTTGGAACGCACATGTTCCGGCACTACTATGGCGTCAAACTTACAGAAATGCATCTGGATGACTGGACGATAGCGAGACTATTGGGGCATAAAAGACTGAATAATGTACAGCATTACCGGAAAATGAGCAATCAAAGAATGGCAGACGAAACCAGAGAAGTAAGACAGAGGATGAGTGACATCATATATATGAGTCTGGCAAGATGGGGTGAAGAATATGAGCAAATACGACAAGATGATTGAGGAAAATCAGAGAAAAAGTAAAGAGAAAATTGAACTGGCATTGCAAGCAATACAAGATATGCTGGCAAATAAAGAACGTATCAGCGTTCCAAAGCTGATGAAGAAAACTGGATTGTCGAGAGGATTCTTTTATAAAAATCCAACCGTCCGGGATACATTGAACCAAGCAGTAGAGCAACAGGCCGGAATGATAGATCCAAGAAGAGAAATTCTGAACATGGCGATGGAAAAACAGATTGAACTGTTGAACCAGAAGGTGGCAGCTCTGAGCAGAGAAAATAAGGAACTGAAGAGAAAGAACGAAAAGTTACAGAAGGCATTACGGAAACAGGATTTGAATTTTATTAAGAACTTATAACATTGAAAATAATAAGATGGAAGAGATGTGTGCAGACACATCTTTTCATCGTTGAGGATAAAATATATAGAATGAGAATGGGATTGTTTTATGGTATACTAAAAGTGAAATGCTAACTTTGATATGAGGTATAAAACAATATGACAGAAATACAAATTAAAAATTTAATTAAAGAATATGAAAAAGAATATATTGAGTTTATGGAAATTGAGAAATTACCACAGTATAAGATAGATTTTTTTGAAATTAATGTTGAGGAAAGCGATGCAGCAGGATTCGCTTCAGCCGCCCAAGCTTACTATAATACGAAAACAGATGAACATATATTAAGGATATGCAAAAGTTCGGAAATACCAAGGTATATTGTGTTTCATGAATTTACGCATATTTTAGATACGGAAATGTATGCAAAGCAAGATTCTTGGAAATATATGGCTTTGTCTGGTTATACAGAATATCATGCAGCACAAGTTGAATTGATGATAATGTTAGGAGCAGATAGTATACAAACTCAAGATTTTTCATTTACAGTTGATGTTGAAATAGGTAATAGTACAGTTAGGAATTACCTAAACTCAAGACATCAATTAGTAGTGAATATGATGAATAGAACAGATTTTCCAAGAGATATTGAAGCATTAAAAACAACGGTAGGTGTGCTATATAATTATTTTGGAGTGCGTTCTATATGTAAAATGTATGCGAAAGATTATACTGAAGAAGTGGATAACACAATTATTATTCAGAAACTTTCAAAAGTATTATTTGAAGAGATAAATAGCTTTATGGTTGGATGGTTTAATGAAGCACAAGTAGAGCTGAGCTTTGTGTCATATATGAAAATAATGTGGCCTATGCTTCAAAGCTATTTTGGAAAAGAATGAAAGATAGTAACAGTAAACACAGTTTTGTATACAGTTAAACCCAGTAAAATCAACGCATGAGGGGAACTGGCTACATTTTAGTTCCCTATATGGTGGTATCGTGAACCGAGCATCATTGATACTTTCCTTGAAAGCTATGATTTTACAGGCAAGAGAATTATTCTCTTTGCGACATCCGGCGGCAGTGGTCTTGGCAAGACAGACGAGGGTGTGAAGAAAATCGTACCTGGAGCAAAGGTTGAGAATGGACGTATGCTTAATGGCAATGTATCTGAGGCGGATGTCAAAGCCTGGGTACAGAGCCTGAATTTATAGAGAAACGAGAAAAACTAAAAACATGGGGTGTCATACGTATTGAAAAATGTATGACACCCCTGATTTTGCCA
This sequence comes from Coprococcus intestinalis, assembly GCF_023656595.1. NCBI lineage: Bacteria > Bacillati > Bacillota > Clostridia > Lachnospirales > Lachnospiraceae > Coprococcus > Coprococcus intestinalis. The sequence continues at coordinate 112,654 of NZ_JAMOKJ010000011.1, forward strand.
GTAATGCATCAGAGTCCGGGACAGTGTTTTAAATGGGCAGAGTGATGACACCGGTAATCAGCATATAACCAAGGGCTGCACTTCCGGCAATCAGAATAATCAGCATCAGACATCCCACCAGCCTTTTCTTCATTGTGAAGAAGAAACTGGTAACAAAAATCATCAGCAAAAATATAATCAAAGGTATAGCAATTATCTCCATGTTCGCCTCCAAAATAGGGTTAATCTTCACGTATATTAATGTATTTTATCAGATACAGGCCGGATTGACCAGAGAAATTCTATACTTTTGCAAATTTATAAAATGGACTGTTATATCATATATTTTTCTGGTATAATAAAAACAGAAAAATTATTGGACTGAGTGAAATTTCTTTTTTTTACATGAATACTCCATTGAAATAGAGTAAATACTCAAGTTTTACATCTCTAATAAATATGCTGATTTCTGGGTACAATGTTAGTATCATAGACCAGAGGAGAGGTGTACATTACTTGGGTGTAGAAGAGTATATTCCGGACCGGATTGCAGGGTTGAGTGAAAAGAGGGGATATACGAAGTATCGTTTGTCTCAGATTACAGGCATGACACAGACTGCATTGGGCAATATATTAAGTCAGAAGAGTATCCCTACCATTCCCACACTGGAGCGGATATGTGATGCATTCAATATTACATTGGCACAATTTTTCTCAGAGGATGGGAGTCGGTTGGATTTGACGGATGAACAGAGTGAGATACTGGAAGTGTGGGATGGGCTGGATGTAAAGGAGAAAGAGATTTTATTATCATTCATACGCAGTTTGAAGAAATGAGAGCAGTTCAATCAAAAGGGACTGTTCTTTTTTATGCTTTGAGAGAACGGAGAGGCAAAGTATAAAAGGGAGACTATCGGGGTGAATGAGGATGAACGAGACGATCAATACAATGCCGGAGTATGAACGATTACGGACGGATTATGAGAAGAGACTGCATGAAGTCGAACAGAACTATCAGAAACAGCTGATTCAGATGGCAGATGAGGCAAAGCGGGCGAATATGGCGAAAACCGATTTTTTGCGTAGGATGAGTCATGACATGCGGACACCGATCAATGCTATCAATGGCTATGTCAGAATCGCCGGGGCTTTTCCGGATGATCAGGTGAAGCAACAGGAATGCAGGAACAAGATACTGACGGCGTCGGGATATTTGCTGGAGATGATCAAAAGTGTGTTGGATATGAGCAAGCTGGAATCCGGTGAGATGACTCTGGAGCATAAGCCATTTCAGATGACTGCGCTGCTGGATCGCGTCTGTCGAGTTATAAAAGTGCAGGCCATGGAAGAGGGGATTGATTTTAATGTGGATAATGAGGTGCTGACGCATTCATGTTTGATTGGCAGCCCTGCACATATTCAGCAGATTTTGATGAATTTGCTGAATAATGCGGTGAAGTATAACAGGCGGGGCGGCAGAGTTTGGCTTCGGTGCAGGGAGATTGCGGACAGACCGGATCGATCATGGTTTGAATTTGTCTGTGAGGATACGGGAATTGGGATGAGTGAGGCTTATCAGCAGCATATTTTTGAACCTTTTTCACAGGAATCCGATGGCGTCAAGAGCAAGTATGATGGAACGGGTCTGGGACTCCCGATTACCAAGAGAATGATCGAACTGATGGGTGGTACCATTGATTTTTGGAGTCAGAAGAACGTCGGTACCCGATTTACGGTCAGACTTCTGTTGGAGATTGACATTGTATCCTGTCATTACGATCGAGCGATCCACGCAGATGAGACAGCGAATCTGGCAGGGCTTAGAGCATTACTTGTTGAAGATAATGAAATGAACATGGAGATCGCTGAGTTTTTACTGAAAGAACAACACATGCAGGTTGATAGGGCATGGAATGGTGCTCAGGCTGTAGAATTGTTTGAACAGTCAGAAACGCATGCCTATGATATTGTCTTGATGGACATTATGATGCCGGTGATGGATGGACTGGAGGCCGCCAGACGGATACGCAGCCTTAAGCGGGAGGACGCCAAAACGGTGCCTATTTTTGCCATGTCGGCCAATACATTTATTGATGACATCGCTAAAAGCAGGGAAGCCGGGATGGATGAACACTTTACAAAACCATTGGATATAGAGGTCATTCGTGAGGCTATTGGGCGATATTGTGGTCGTGGCAGAGTATTTTGAAATTACATGACTGCTGAAAACCGCATGAACGGGAAAAACGATTAAACGGCAGGTTTAGTCGTTTTTTTATATAATTGTGCAAAGTGTATTTTAACGCATCGGAATCTAAGGTATAATAAATGGGCAGTGTGTAGATTAGAAGAATAGAAAGGTATTGTGATGGGATCATTTGAAGAAGATAAAGACATTATCAAGCAAAATCTTGAATGTGTGACGGAACGTCCGGATGCTGTTTTTGGTATTCGTATGTTGATGGAAGATAAATGTGAGATGCCGGACCGTGAGATGGTGCAGGATGTGATGGATCGACATTTGGGCAGAAGTGAGTGCTTTTGCTATGATGCACAGGTCATTGGCTTTTCTGCCAGTCAGTACAGTGTTCATTTTGCAAAAGAGAATAAAGATATATCACCGCAGCTATTGATTATGGGATGCAAGCCGATAACGGCGCCTGTGATGGATGGCATGGAGAAAAGTCAGACCTGGGATTGCCCCGAATGTGATGACATTCTGCAGCAATGTACCTGGCAGGTTGCAGCGTCAGATATGATGGCAGCAGGCTTGAATTATAAGGAACGTGCTGAGATGCTGGTGCAGTATGTGGAGGCGTTGATGGAACTGTTTCCATCCTGTAGGGCGGTTGTATTTGACAGTTCCAAGAAGATGTTTACAAGGGAGAAGTTGATCCGATGCCGGCTGCCGATGGAGTCTCGTTTTATTTATTATGCAGTGAATGTGCGATTGTTCAATATTCAGGGAGCAGAGGATATGATTGTGGATTCTGTGGGAATGAGCATGTTGTCTTTGCCGGATATCCAGTATCATTTTCATGGTGTGAATCCCAATGCGGTTGTTGCCCATGCTTATCAGATTCTTGCCTATATTTTTGCTTCTGGCAATCCGATTAAGTCCGGGGATTCTATTGATGGATTCAGGGGTGGACATATGGATCCCTCTGTTCAGTGGAGAGTGCAGTATGAGAATGCGATGCTTCCGCCGGCACGAAAGCTGTTGGATGTGAATATGGGTGCGTATGCAGCAGGTGTCAGGGAATAGCGTACAGCAGAGCCTTCCCAGATTTAAGTGAGTTTTAAATATGAAATGGAGAGAACAATGAAGATTATTAACAACATTGAAATAGATAATCCGAACCAATGGATAGAGCGCTTTGTGGAGCAGGTGCTTGAGAATGCAGGTATAGATTGTGAGCAGGCGCTGATTGAAGAAATAGAGGAAGAGAAGCGCATTCTTTTGAGTGCAGGTGGTCAGAGGTACGATATCAGAATTCAGGCTTTTCTTCCGGTTGCAGCTGATTTGAATGGTATGGTATGCACGGAGAATGTACAGTATGTCTTGTATCGGAAGAATACAGAGAATGGTCGGGAATATGGTGAAGAGATAGATGATGATTTTATAAGGATTCAGCGCGGCAATACGGCTGCTTATGAAGAAGTGCAGGAAAAAACATTATTCTAATGTTATTTTCTTTTTTGAAAAAGCTATGCCTGACTCTTGTATTTTACTTTTAAATAGTGTAAAATCTAGTCAAAACGCACTTCATATTGTATTAACTTTTCTTAAGTAGACGAACGGTTATGAAGCATGCACAACTATTCAATATTTCAATTATAGATACAGGGGGAACACCATGGCAAAAGAAATGGTTGTTGTACTTGACTTTGGTGGTCAGTATAATCAGTTAATTGCACGAAGAGTCAGAGAATGTAATGTATATTGTGAAGTCCTTCCATATACGAAGACACTGGACGAGATTAAAGCCTTAAATCCAAAGGGTATTATTTTTACAGGTGGTCCGAACAGTGTTTATGATGAGACTTCTCCTCATTATGAAAAGGCTATTTTTGAACTTGGCATCCCAATCCTGGGTATCTGCTATGGTTCTCAGCTGATGGCTTACACACTGGGCGGTGAAGTAGCAACTGCACCTGTCAGCGAATACGGCCATACAGATGTTGAAGTTGATACAACTTCTGTCCTCTTCCACGACGTTGCAGATACAACCGTCTGCTGGATGAGTCATACCGATTATATCAAGGAAGTACCGGAAGGCTTCCGTATTACAGCCCATACACCTGTCTGCCCTGTTGCAGCTATGGAATGTGCTGAGAAGAAGTTATACGCTACCCAGTTCCATCCGGAAGTTATGCATACCAAGGAAGGTATGAAAATGCTCCACAATTTCGTCTATGACGTCTGTGGATGCGTTGGTGACTGGAAGATGGATTCTTTCGTTGAGACAACCATCAAGTCTCTCCGTGAGAAAATCGGCGATGGCAAGGTCCTCTGTGCATTATCCGGCGGTGTTGATTCCTCCGTTGCAGCAGTCCTTCTGTCCAAGGCGATCGGCAAACAGCTGACATGTGTGTTTGTTGACCATGGTCTTCTGCGCAAGAACGAAGGCGATGAAGTTGAAGCTGTTTTCGGCCCTGATGGCCCTTATGAACTGAACTTTATCCGTGTCAATGCACAGCAGAGATATTATGACAAACTGAAGGGTGTTACAGAACCGGAAGCGAAACGAAAGATTATTGGTGAAGAATTTATCCGTGTCTTCGAAGAAGAAGCGAAGAAGATCGGTTCCGTTGATTTCCTTGTACAGGGCACAATCTATCCGGACGTGATCGAAAGTGGTCTCGGTAAGTCTGCTGTTATCAAGTCCCACCACAATGTGGGAGGTCTTCCAGATGTTGTCGATTTCAAGGAGATCATTGAACCATTAAGAATGCTTTTTAAGGATGAAGTCCGCAAAGCAGGTCTGGAACTCGGTATTCCTGAGTACCTTGTATACCGTCAGCCATTCCCTGGCCCTGGTCTTGGTATCCGTATCATCGGCGAAGTTACCGAAGAGAAAGTTAAGATCGTACAGGAAGCAGATTACATTTATCGCGAAGAAATTGCCAAGGCAGGCATTGACAAAGGTCTTGGACAGTACTTTGCAGCACTGACCAATATGCGTTCTGTCGGTGTCATGGGTGACTTCAGAACCTATGATTATGCGATTGCACTTCGTGCGGTCAACACAAGTGACTTCATGACAGCAGAAGCTGCACAGCTCCCATGGGAAGTACTTGCAAAGGTTACAAATCGTATTGTTAATGAAGTAAAAGGTGTTAACAGAGTGATGTACGATTGCACAGGAAAGCCTCCGGCGACCATCGAATTCGAATAAATCGAGTTGCTTAAAAAAGCCAGTGTTTATGCGGGTTTCAGCGATTTCGATTAGTCTTTTGATAACAAATTGATAACAGTCATAGCAAGTGCCATTATTCTTGTTATCCAG